>JANOHG010000226.1:0-2331 GCA_031406375.1 Archangiaceae bacterium
CAGGCGCTTCTGCTCAATCAGATAATCCACCAACTCGGCTTCCATGAATTTCTGAAACGCCGCCATCAAACGCGCTCGTACTTAATCCGCGAACAACCTTTCCCACGTCGTGGCAAGCACAGAGGCCAGCGTGCCGGCGAGACCCGGCAACGCCGATAAGATGTGAATCTTGGTGGCCACCAGAAAGCCACCCGTGAGCAGGAAGAAGCCGACATAGAGGGCAACCGGCCAGCCGATGTCGACGAAGGTGTTGCGAACGACCAGCACCAATGAAGCCGAGAAGATGGCCACGATGAAGGCGAAGAGAATGGATACCCAGAACGGCGCGCGGAGGATGAACTCGCCATCGAGCAGGTTCTGCAGAATCGACGCCTGCTTCACAACCCCCGGGGTGGCCTTCTCGAAGGGTGTGCCTTTCACGTCGCCCGTTCCGGTCGCGAGGCCAGCGACAATCACGAACTTGTCCTTGAAACGCTCGATTCCGCCGTCGACGCCGTTCTTGTAGCGAAGCACGTCATCCACCGGCACCGTGTCGAAGCGCTGGTTGAAGGTTCCGCCGTAGTCGATTTCTGCGTCGCCTTCGGGGTTGATGCGAATCTCTTTCTTGCCGAGCTTCAACAGGCCTGGCGAAATTTCAATCTTCTCGGCGCCGAAATGATCCGCCGCGACGGCCAACGGAAGAGTCACGTATTCGTTGATTCCATCCGAGTAGACGAACCGGGTGATGCGCATCTTCCCGTCGTCATCCGGCTCGTGGTCCACCGTGCCAAAACCGGCAATCACATCGATGACCTGCTCGATCGCGGGCAGCGGGTATTGTGGTCCCGCCGGGCCTTCTTCGAACTTTGCAATCGCCAGACCGCCCTTCATTTCAATCGGAAATGCATAGGCCCGCGCAGCCTTCACCCGCAGCTCGACTTGCTTCGCCTCTTTTATTTTCGCGAGCTCTTCGCGCGATGGCTCTTCTGGAAAGGCGTCGTCCGGCAATGCCTCAGCTGCTTCCACCGGCGCATCAGGAACCGGTTCGGGTCGACCCGGAGCACCTCGGTTGACTGGAATTTCGTGCTTCGGCAGCGACGGTGCCCCCGAGAGCATTCCGAAGCCCAGGTAGACGGGGATGCGGTCGGCCTCAATCTGCTTTCCCAGTGCAATGTCGCCCAGCACATCGGACTTCGGCTCATCCATCACTGCGTCGAAGACAATCGCTTTCGCGCCCGCTTGGTGGATGTAGGAAAACACGTCCGCCCAGAGGACGCGGTCGTACGGAAACGAACCGTATCGCTGGCGCCACGGCTCGTGCTGATTGATGGAAGAGAAGGTCGAATCCGTGATGCCCACAATCACCACGTCTTTGCTGCGGCGCACTTTTCCGCCCGGCGCGTACTTCCAAGGGAAGCTCGGGTTGCCGGTAAACTTTCCCAGGCCTTCGTCGTAGGCGCTCGCCTCGCTGCTGCTGATGCCAAGGAAGTCGGTTTCCCACCAGACGATTGCTCCGGCAGTGGCGACGCTCGAGAGTCCAAGCATCACCCAGAGCTTGCGAATGAACCGCAGCTTGATCAGCAGAAGCGTCTTATTCACCGGGCGTGTTCATAGCTCAGAGCTGGTTTTATTGAAGCGCAGGATCTTCACCTCGAAGGCTGGCGGAAATCAGCGCCTGAAACTCGCAATCGTCCGGGCGACTTCGACGCAGGGCCCGAACGAACAGTTCCAGCGCTTCCTCAGCTGCGACCACGGTCTTCACCTGGGCCAGTGCATCGTTCTGCTGGGTCGCGTCGAGAAACCCTGCCGTCAGCTCTGCCAGCCGGCTGGTCGCCAGTTGCACCGGGCCAGGAGCTGCCTGCCCGACCTTCTCGAGCAGTGTCGAGAACTTCTGGGTCAAACGATTCCACCGCAGCATCCCAGCAGAACCGTGGCGTCCCTGCTCAGCCTTCGACAGTGGCTCAAAGGCCTGCAGCACTTCTGCCAACTCAGGGGCGGCAATCTTCTTGAGCTCTGCGCGCGCGAGCTCGGGCTGACCGGCAGATTGATAGACGTTTGCCGCCAGTCGACGAAACGCAACCTTCGCGCGCTGCTTCGGTTGAACCCCACGCAAGCGCGCAGCCGCGGCCCGCCAATCACCGGTGCGCAGCGACTTCGCAGCCTGCTCGAGCAGCGCATCATCACTGGCGCTGGTGCGGGTGAAGTCGAGCGAGAGCGTGCCTGGAAGTGAACAGGACACACAGCCTGCTCCAAGGTACACCACCGTGATTCCAACGCCTGCGGTCTCTTCGAAATGAAACATCGCCGGGTGGAAGGGCTCGAGCCGAAAGGTCATTTCAAATGCCGTGCCTT
>JANOHG010000243.1:0-1992 GCA_031406375.1 Archangiaceae bacterium
TCTCGACGCCACCGAGCTGGCGCGAATGGAAGCAGAGCGCGAGCAGAAGCGGCTCGTCGAAGAGAGTCGGCACCCCGACGAGCTGTCGCAGGACGAACGATTCGCCCGCGTACGCGGTGTCGGTGAGAAGACGATCGACATGCTCAAGAAGGGCGGCTATCTGACGGTCGAGGACATCGCCCGTGAGACGGATCTGAAGCGGCTGGGCGACGTCGATGGAATCGGGATCAAAAAGGCGCGGCAGATCAAGGCTGCGGCCGAGAATTACCTGCTCGAAGAGCAGCGCAAGCGCGCTGAGCTTGATGCGCGGAAGGCGGGTGAGGCAGCGGTCGCGGCGGCGGCGAGCGCAGCGCCGGTTGGTTCCCCCGCGACAACGACCTCGGTGTAAGTGTCACCTTGAAGTGAGCGAAGTGATTGAAGTGCACCCGAAGTCGAAAAAGGCCCAGGCAGAAAGAACCTGCCTGGGGTGTGGAAAGAAGCAGTTCAAAAGGCTGCTGCACAGATTGGTGCTCGACGCTTCGCACCAACCCGTGGTCGACAAACCGCAGACTGCCCCTGGCAGGGGGGCATACCTTTGCGGAGTGGGCTGCCTGAATGCAGCCACAAAACGAAAGGCCTTCCAGCGGGCGTTTCGGGGAACGATGAAGTCGCTGGAAACGACGAGCCTGGAGGCTGACCTGCAGCGCTGAATGTGTCACCGATGATGACGAAGTCAGCACTGTTCAATGCGACGGCATTTGCTGCGCATCTGGCCGCTTTCCACCACTCAAGTTCTGAAGTACTGAGGTCCCGCATATGTCAAAGAAGCGCGTTCATGAGATTGCCAAAGAGCTGAAAGGCCACGGCATCGATCTAGACAACAAGGAAGTCGTCACTGAGCTCTTGTCATTTGGATACGACGTGAAGAGCCATTCGTCGTCGCTGGAAGACGATCAGGCCAATGAAGCCGTTCGAAAGATTGTCGACAAGCGCAAGCCCAAAGCGGCTCCCGCGCCCATCGCTCCGAAAGGATTCATGGTCCGTCGCAAGATGGGACCCGACACCTCGATTCCGACAACGGTCGCGCCGCCCGCGCCGCCCCCGCCGCTGCCCTTGCCCTTGCCCCCCGTCGCCGAAGTGATTCCCGCTGCCACACAAGCCGGAGCTTCGGACTTCGCGCCTGTCACGGTCGCGGCGCCGTCGGCCCCACGCGCACTGCCGGTTTCGGACGCAGCGCCAGTTGTTGCTGAGCCCCTTGCGCTACCTCCAGCGCCTGTTCCCGTTGAGGCAATACCTGTGGCCCACGTTTCTGCCCCACGCATCGCCGCCACACGCGCTTCGGCGCCTCGGGTTGCCGCAGTTGCGATGGCCGCCCCTACCGCAACTGTGACGGTCTCTGTTCCTGTTGGGCCGCCTGGCTTGGCGGTTCCCCCGACGCTGCGCCACAGCGTGACGATGGGCCCGCGTGCCTCAGCCCCTCGACCGGGGGGAACCGTTGTGACCACGCGCCCGCCGGTGCAACAGAACCAGCGTCCGACCGCGACGCAGGCGGTGGTGATTAGCCGTCCCCTGATTCAGGTCAAGCGGGTGACCCCGTCGTCGACGGCCCACAAGAGCTTTCCGATGGCGCCGGGCCGCAAGGCGATTGGCGAGGTCAAAGAGTTCAAGGTCGTCTCTGATCACCTCGGTCGAGGGCGAGAGCTGGTTGACGTCAGCAAGAACAAAGAGAAGGAACGTCAGAAAGGCCGCGGGAGGACCCCTGAGAAAGAGGGCACTCCGAGCCAGGCCGACATGCGAGAGCTCGTCTTTGGCCGCATCGCCATTCCTCTGCGCGGCAAGAAGAAGAAGCCGACGAAGAAGGGGCAGAAGACGATCATCAGCCCCTCGGGCGTATGGCCATAAGCCATGCAGGTCGAGGCGTAGACGTAGCGCCGGGCCCCGATCCTGCGGGTGATTTCGAGGGTATTGAGCGTGCCGCCGATATTGATGTCGGCGAGCTCCTTGGGCCGCTCG
>JANOHG010000252.1:0-2042 GCA_031406375.1 Archangiaceae bacterium
TCTTGTCGGGCGCCCAGATGCCAATCATTGCCTCTTGGGCGTGCTTCTGTGCGTCGACGAACTCTTTGTGAAAACGGCGACTGCGGCCGTACTTCACGAAGTAGGGCGAGAACCCCGCGCGCACGATTTCGACGTTGAAGTTGACCCATTGGTCATCCTTCTTTGCGAAGACGTAGGCGAGGTAACGGTTGTAATAGTCGCGAATTTCTCCTGGGTGATCGCGCTCGATTCGCACCGCGTCGACGCCTTCGAAGAATGCTTGGGCGTACTTCTTTCCGTCTTCCCCCAACGGCGTCGCGAACTTCGCGGGCCGTGTGCTTCCGCCTCGCATGCTCTTCTTGTAGTCATTCCACCCTGCGGCAAAGGCCGATTTCTCATCGGCGTGCTTGAAGGTCTCTTCTGCGTCGATCGCCAGCAAGCGCATCGATGAACTGAGTCCCTTCACCTTGATGGTGTCGCCGTCAATCACGGCGCTCGACCCATCAATTGGGAACTCGCCCAGCTCGAGGCTGATGACTTCCAACCGTTTGAGTACCGCCGCCGTCTCGTCGCGCGTGAAGCGGCGAACCGACTTGGGCGTCTCGCACGAAGTGAGCGCGACGAGTGCTGCAAAGAAGAGCGCCGGACGCATGGTGAACGACACCTCTTAGAACCCGGCCATGATGTCCAGATACACCCGATGTTCGGGGGTCGGAATTCGCGTCAGAGTCGAAGAGCGTTGATCCAGATAGACGTTCAAATCGTAGCGCAACGAGAAGCGGAAGTTTCGGCCCGCGATGTAGGTGGCTTGCAAGTAGGTCCACACCGAATGCTCGAGGTAGGTGTTGTCGGTGATGTCTTCGTTGAGGTAGCGGCTGCGCAGCTTTAGCTGCAGAAAGTCGGTCGGTTGCGAGCGAACTTCGAGCGAAGCGCTCACGTCCTGCATGAAAGCGTCGGGGTAGCGCACGTCGTCCTTCAAAACGAAGGACCCTTGAACTGCGGCCGAGAGCTTGCGACCCAGGGGGCGCAGGTCGAGCCGCGCGGTCACCCGGTAGCTGTCGCCCGAACAGACGAACGGCTCGGCGCCTTCGACGTAAATGAGAGTGCCCGAAGCGCAGGTGCCGTGCTTGCTCGAAGCGAGGTTCTTGTTGCGAACGTCGAACCAGACGGCAGGAGCTAGGACCTGGTAGCCCTCGTAGTCGAGCCTCAACAAACTGTAGAAATTGGCGACACCGGCGGGCCCGGCGCGAGATGCGTAGGGTGAGACCCAGAGGTCGGCCCGCACGCGAAGCTCGAAGTCGTAGCCCAGCTTGCCGAAGTACTTCAGGCGTGCGCCTCCTTCGTTGCGCGCCGATTGACCGTCGAACTCATCGGGTGAGGCGGGTGGGCGCGCGAGCGGGTTCAAGAACTTGTTGTCGTAGTAGCGCACCGAAAACTCGAGCTCGTGGCCGCGGGGGTTGAAGAGGGTCCGTTGCACCACCCCAAACCCGCCACCGCCTGCCGGTTGATTGACCGGATCCGCGCCTTCCTTGATCGAATCGAAGGTTCGCGTGGCCTCGAGAAAAAACCCGAACTGCCCGAGTTGCGCGCGCAGATCCAACCCCACCGCGCCGAATGGGCCGCCGAACGGGGTGCGACTCCACTCTTGGGGCTCCAGCCGCAGCGGCGCTCCGTGGAAGAATGTCGTCGCGCCATAGCCGGTGAAGCCGATTTGGTAACGGTGCGAAGGTTTGAAGTCGACGTGCCCGCCGGCCGAGAGCTCTTCATATAGACCCGGCAGCGTGGTGGACTTCAGCCGCCCATCGCGGGAAAGGTCTCCACCGACGAAGACCGCAGGTGCCTTGCAGGTGTCGCTGTTGTCGCGGGGATCGCTGCACTGCGCTTTGTCGAACAGCTCGTATTGGTAGATGTCGCGCGTCTGAAACGAGAGGAACCCAAACATCGACATCCGCTGGTTGTCGCCGAACTCGAGGTCTTCGATGCTGCCTGCGATGCCCCGCATCTGGGAACGAATCGACCAATCATCGAGCACGTCGTTGTGGGTGGCGCCGTTGCAGACGTCG
>JANOHG010000258.1:0-3689 GCA_031406375.1 Archangiaceae bacterium
TCTTGTCGGCTTCCTTCTTCGCCTTTTCCTCGGCTGCCAGGCGCTTCTTGTCTTCAGCGTCGGCCTTCGCTTTCTGAATCGCGAGCTTCTTCTCTTCCTGAACGCGCTTCTTGTCTTCTTCGATCAGTCGCTTCCTTTCTATCTCAGCCTTGAGCGCGCGATCCTTGGCGTCAGCTTCGTCTTTGGTTCGCTTGGCCTCGGCGTCGGCCTTCGCTTTGATCTCGGCTTCGGCCTTTTGTCGCGCAGCCAAATCGGCCGCCGCCTTCTGCTTGGCCACCGCTTCCGCCTCTGCCTTCTGCCTGGCCGCTTCTTCGTCGGCCTTCTTCTTTGCCGCCGCCTCCTCGGCCAACCGAATTTTCTCTTCGGCCTCGGCCTTCTTCTTCGCAGCCTCCGCGGCTTTCTTGGCTTCTTCCTGGGCCTTCAACGCAGCTTTGCGAGCCTCAGGGGTAATTGGGCCAACCCGGCCGCCCGCCGCAGCCTCTTCGCCCTCCTTGTTCGGGGTCACCCGCGATTTCGGAGCAGCGATCTCGGGAATCGTCTCGTCCTGCGCATCGGCACTGCGCGCACTCAGAACGAGGCAAAGGGCCAGCAACAGCGCAGCGATCTTCTTCATCCATCGGCGCTTAATCCACTGACTGGCGCGGGAGCAACAACCGCGGCTCTTTCCCAGGCACCCTGGCTTCGACCCACCAGAGGAGAAATGGAATCGCCAGCGTGAGGGCCAGCGAGATCCACCCGACCTTCTCCATTCCCACCAAGAGCCGCGGCAACTCTTTGGGCATGTCGGTGGGATACGGTTCGCGCGGCGTGAGCGTGAGCAGCAACGGCCCCAATCCCGCCGCCAGCGCGGAAGCCCCGTGCTGCACTGCAGATTGAATCGACTGAAAACGCCCGCGCTCGGTGGGCCCCGGCACCCGCGTGGTGAGCGTGTTGTACGGAACGTTGCGCACCGCCATCGCAACCATGAACCAGACGAAGAAGACCGAAACGGGAACACCGAACGAGTTGTGGTTGATAAACACCACCCAGACCACTGCGGCGACCAGCAGCGCGCCGACCGTTCCCACCTTGAACGCTGAATGCTTGTCGACCAGCCGGCCGGCTGTCTGGCTTGCGATCAGGCTGCCAATACCCCCAATCAGGTAAAGGAACTTCAGCGTCGACATCTCTACGCGGTGATTGAGGTGAAGGTAGGCCGAGATGTTCGGAATGATGACGAAGCCCGCCATCATCACCAGGGCAGTCATCAGCAGGCTGACCTGCACCAGCGGGCGCGACAGCAATTCGACGGTCGTCACGTGGTGGGCTTCCTTCTGATACGCGTCGATGTGGCCAGTCAGGGGCGGCAAGAGGCGTATCGCCGCGAGCACGACCGGCGCGCCCAGCGCGGCGATCGCGAAGAAGGCTGACCGCCAACCGAGGTGCTCTGCCATCCACAACCCAGCAGGAATGCCGAAGACGGTCGCTACTGCAAACGCACCCATCACCATTCCAATCGCGCGTCCGCGCAGGCTTACCGGAATGACGTCGCTGACGATGCTGAAGGCCAACGAAGTGGCAGGGCCACCAAAGGCTCCGGCCACGCACCGCGCAAGCAGCAGCGTCCACATTCCCTCGGCAAACCCACCTGCGGCGGTGCCGACCACCAGACCCGCCATCGCAACTGCGAGGGCCTTGCGCCGATCGAACCGATCGAGGAACGAGGCGCTGATGAGGCCGCAGATGCAGGCCGAGGCGGTGTACGCGCCGCTGACGAGGCCCATCTGCGATTGGGCGACGCCAACCGACGCGAAGTAGGGACCCAGCGGCATCACCATCACGAAGTCGAGGATGTTGATCACCTGCACCGCGGCGATCAGAAATACGATCGCGCGTTGCAACGGACTGAAGCGTTCGGAATTCGGCACGGGGGTGAACTAACGGCTGCGCACCCAATTGCTTACCCGTCGCTTCGCACCGCAACTGGGGCACGGGTCGCTGATGGCCTTTCCCGGCGCGCTGGCGTCGACCGCGCTCAGACCCGAAACCGCCGCACTTCCCCACGCAACACGTCGGCTTGCAGACGCAGCGTCTCGATCGCCTCTTCCAGCTGCTTCACCGATCGGTTCTGCTGGTCTGAGACGGTCTTGATGGTCTCGATCGCCTTGAGCACTTGCTCGCTGCCGCGCGTCTGTTCCTTCTGGGCGCGGTTCAAGTGGGTGACCATCTCGTTGATGTTCTCGATCGAGCGCGTGATCTGCTTTCCGCCGTGCGCCTGCTCCTGAACCGACCGCTGGGCGTGCTGGGTGAGCATCTTCATCTTCTCGGAGCTCTTCATGATCTGCTCGCTGCCACGCGCCTGCTCGTTGGTCGCCTTGCTGATTTGCTGCACCGTCTCGGCGATCCGTTCGACTGAGCCGGTTACTTCCTTGCTACCGCGGGCCTGCTCGACGGTCGCGCGCGCGATCGCCTTCACCATTTGCGTGCTGCGCGCGGCAGAATCCTGAATCTTCTTCAGCGCACCTTCGGCATCCCGACCGAGCACCACGCCATCTTCGACGTTCTTCACGCCCTGATTCATCGCCGTGACCGCGTTGCGAGACTCTTCCTGCACGGCGCGGATCAAATCGCCTATCTCTTTCGTCGAGGTGCCGGTGCGCTCGGCGAGATCTTTGATCTCTTCCGCCACGACTGCGAACCCCTTGCCGTGATCGCCCGCCTGGGCCGCGATGATCGCCGCGTTGAGCGCCAACAAGTTCGTCTGCTCGGCGACGTCGTCAATGACGTCGACGATGTTCCCAATCTCTTGAATCCGCTTGCCCAGCTGTTCCATCACCTGCGACGCCGAGGCCGACGAGTCCTTGATCTTGTTGATGCCCTGCAGAGTCTTCTGAAGGCTCTCAACTCCGGTTTCAGCGTCCTTCGACACCTGCTCCGACAGCCGCGCCGTCTCGTAGGCGTTGGTCTCGACCTGGCTGATCGCGACATCCATCTCTCGAATCGCGTGGCTGGTTCCTTCGGTGGACTGCAGCAGGTCGTCGACATTCTTCGCGACCTCCTTAATCGAATAGGTCATCTCTTCGATGGCGCTGGTGGTCTCTTCGACGCTGGCCGCCATCGCGGTCACGTTGTCCGACACCTCGTCATTGGTGGCGCCCATCTGAAGGATGCTCGAACTCGACTCTTCTGCGCTTTGATAGAGGACCTCGACGTTCTCAGCGATGCCACGCAACGACGCGAGCATCTGCACCATTGAGCTCGAGGTCTCTTCGACCCGGGTGAGCACCGTCGATGACCCGCTGGACGTCGTCGCAGCGGTGCGCGAGATCTGATCGATCACCTGCGCGACTCCTTCTGATACGCCACGCACCCGGCCCAACGTCTCGCGCAGGCTCTGCCCAATCTGATTCAGCGCATCAGAAAGCTGCCCCATTTCGTGGGTCACGGACCCTTCCGTCTGACCCGAGAGGTCAGCCTCGGACAGCCGCGATGCCATCTGCATCATCGACTTCAACGGCGTGGTAATCAAAACGCGCGACAGCACGACCACCAACGCGAGGAACACTGCCATGCCAATCGCCAACGCCAATACGAGCGTGCGGCGCAGCTTCTGCAGTCCTTCGTTGATGTTGGTGCGCTTGAGGGAGACCAGCACAAAGCCAATCACCCCCGGCCTTGCTTCGTGGCGCACTTCGTCCGCGACCAGCAGG
>JANOHG010000259.1:0-6925 GCA_031406375.1 Archangiaceae bacterium
GATCGTCTCGACAGCGATGCGCGACGCAGTTCCACCCCCAGCGTGTCCCCCCATTCCGTCGGCAACAACGAAGAGTTGAAGCTCCTCATCAATGAGGAAGCTGTCCTCATTGTGGTTGCGCTTCCTGCCGACGTCGGTGAGACCCGACGAGATCGCCTTCAATCGTGAGGCCCCATCAATCCGTGACACACGCGGAATGGTAGGCGAGCGTTCCAGGCGCAGCAACACAACTTTGCTAGGCGGTGCGACGAATCTCCTTTCGGGTTCGGGCGCGGGTGACGTGCGCGACCGGTCGAGTGGCCGATCGGAGCAGGGCTTCAGCCGCCGACAACGCCTCGACGGTGACCTCGACGCCTGAGAGCATTCTTGCCAGTTCGCCAGCGCGGGCGCCGCCTTCACTCAGCTCAGATACCCGCGCATGGGTGCGGCCCCGGCTGTCTGACTTTTCCACCTTCAGATGTGTGTCGGCGTGCGCAGCAACCTGAGGCAGGTGCGTGATGCACACCACCTGGCGATGGCGGCTCACCTCTTTTATCAGCCTGCCGACGACATCGGCGACGGCGCCCCCCACCCCAGCATCGGCTTCGTCAAACACCGTACACCCACACTCGTCCGACTCGGCCAGTGCGGCCTTGATCGCGAGCATCACCCGCGAAGCTTCTCCTCCAGAGGCCACCTTCGCCAAGGCACGAAGCGGCTCGCCGAGGTTCGCCGAAAAAAGGAACTCGACGGCGTCTGCTCCTAAAAGTGCCAACGGCTGGGCGTCAATCTGAACCGCGAAGCGTGCGTTCGCCATTGCGAGGGTTTTGAGCCGTTCGGACACTGCTTCAACCAGAGCCAAGGCGGCGGTCTTGCGCGCTGCGGTCAGCGAAGCAGCCCGCGCGGTCGCATCCACCACCGCCTTCGCCCGTAACTGCTCGAACCCGGCGCGGCGTTCGGCCCGATGCAACAGGGCTTCGAGCTCGGACGCGAGAGCGGCACGCCGGGCGAGAACCCCTTCAATCGGAGCGGCGTGCTTGCGCGACAACCGTCGCAGCGCATCGAGCCGATCGTCGAGCTCGGCCAGGCGGCTAGGGTCGGCTTCAAGCGTGCTCAAGTAACGCGATAGCCCACGCGCAGATTCTTCGAGTTCCGCCTGAGCGGCCACCAACCGTTCGCGAGGGCCGGTCAGGCCGGCGTCTAATTTCTCAGCGTCAGCGACTGCCACCAGCGCTCGCCCCGTGAGTTCGAGCGCGGACGCCTCGCGGGTCGATACCAGCTCTTCAGCCAGCGCAGCCAATTGCCTTAGGCGCTGACTTGCCTTGAGCCTGCGCTGCTCGGCCTCGAGCTGAAGATCTTCTCCTGCTCTGGGCGCCACGCGGTCGATCTCATCGAGCTGGAACTGAAGGAAGTCGGCCCGCACCTGCGCTTGGCTCTCATCGCCCCCCAAAGCGACCAACTCGCTGTCGATCTGCCGAAGCGCGGCGAAGGCGGCGGAAAAGCGGGAAGACGCCGCGGCGACCCATTCTGCGCCCAATCGATCGAGCAGCGCGCAGTGCTTTGCGGCATCGAACAGCGTGAAGTGCTCATGCTGCCCCGCGACGTCAACCAGGCCATGCATCAGCCGACCGAGCACGCCCACAGCCACCAATGCGCCATTGACGTGTGCCTTGCCGCGTCCGTTGCGACCCACCAGGCGCCGTACGCTGACCTCCGAGCCGAGGTCGGGTAGCCCAAGTTCCATCAGCCGCGACCCCATGGCGTCCGTTCGCTCGAAGACGCCCTCGACCACCGCTTCTTCGGCGCCCGACCTCACCGTCTGCGCATCGGCCCGCGCGCCAGACAAGAGTGCGAGCGCGTCAATCAGCATCGACTTTCCTGCTCCCGTTTCCCCCGTCAGCACTGTCAACCCAGGTCCGAACCCAACCTCAGCCTCTTCAATCACCGCAAAGTTCGACAACCGCAGCGACAGCAACATGGAGCCACCTCCTAACCGCGCGTTCAGCGTACACTGAACACATTATCAGTGATTGGTGACATCCACCTATTCCCGCCAAATATCCGAACGCATAGGCAAGACGGGCTGGCGCCCAAGGCAACAGTTGCTCAGAGCAACAGCTGCGTCCTCGTCGGCGGTGCAAGCACGGGGGTCGTTGGAATGACCCTGGACGCGTGTCGGTAGCTCACTTCACACGGGTGCCGTGTTTTCCATCGGGCGTCGTCACCACGAACAGGGGTCCAACGCGCGCGTCCTGCAAGTTCGTGTAGAGCTTGTAGTCGAAGCGGGTGCTGAGTTTGCCATCATCGAGCAGCTCGAAGCGCGCGGCGTTGACGCCCAGCTGGTCTCCGGTTTTCACCACCGTGCCGGTATCGGCAATCATCGGCAGCGTCGCGCCCGCGGAAACGCCGCACAGCGCAGCCGGGCTCTGAAGCGACGCGACCTTTCCCACCAGCGCGAGCCCGACATTACAACCCCCACCCACCCGCCACACCACCAGGTCGGCCGATGCGGAAGAATCGAGGTCGAGATCGAACATCACCGCCTTGTTCATCGGGCCGGTGGGCGTGTGAATCACCGTCTCGAGGCTGTAGCGCCAGGTGCCCACAAGGGCAGAATCGGGAGTACATCGAACACCGAAGAGCAGCGTCGCAAGGGCCAATGCGCGGGCGAACATGGCCGCATATTCGAGCGACCTGGTGCCGTCGGGCAAGCGGCTTGGGAACTTCAGCCCACGTGCGACATCGCGGTCACCGGCCTGAGCCGGGCAGCGATGAACGACGGAATGAGCGAAATCGAGGTAACCGCCAAGGTGATGAAGATGATTGCGGTAAGCGCCCACTGCGCGGTGGGAATGATGATCAACTTGTCGCTCATCATGATCAGCTGCACCTCGAGAGGCAGCGCCACTCCTGCTGCGTTGATCAGCGCAGAAATCACCACTCCGCTGATCGCTCCGATCAGCGAGCTCATCGCTCCAAGTAAGAAGCCCTCGGTGAGGAACATCACCAACACGCGCAGCCGCTGCATCCCGATTGCCCGCAGGGTGCCGATTTCACGGGTGCGCTCGCGAATCGAAATCCACATCACAATCATGATTCCAACGCCGACGATCGCCAGCATCACGATCGCCATCATGAACGACAGCATGTCCATCAGGTCCACTGTCCACGAGACGAAGCTGACTTCGTCACGCCAGTTGGTGACGTCGAGCTTTTGCCCCGTCCACGCCTCGCGGCTGACGTTCTCGAACTTAAAGAAGAACGCGCGGGGATCTTCATCGAGCAGCTCGTAGCCTCCCTTCGCCAGCGCCACTCGCAACCGTTCTTGAACGTTCTTCACTGACTTGGCATCGGGCTTTTCCAAGTACAGCTGCAGCGCGCCGGTCGTTTCAGGGTTGAGCTGATAGAGGTCGCGCAGCGTGGTCTCATTCATGAAGCTCGAGAACTGGCTCATCAACCCGACGTTCTTCGCGATCGCCACGATGGTGACGTCAATCGTGTTGTTGGTGCCGCGAGGCGTCGGCGCCGCGAGCGTCACCTTGTCGCCGACCTTCACCTCGAGGTCGCGCGCCTGGTCTTCGAACACCAGCATCGAATTGGGCAGTGCGAGATCTTCGAGCTTGCCGGACTTGATGACGAGCACGTCTTTGAGGCCCAGTTCCTGGCTGACGTTGACCCCACCCAGCCCGAACATCTTGGTGTTGGTGTCGCTGATCACCTTCGCCCAGCCACGCCCGCGCCGAGCGATGTACTTGAGCTCGGGAACTTCCTTGCGGATGATCTCTTCGACCTTCTCATAACTCGTCACCACCGGCGCCGCCTGCCCTGCGGTCGACTTGTAGAACCCCGAGACGTTGACGTGCCCGCTCATCAGCGTCGTCGACGATTCGATCAACGTTCGGTTCATGCCTTCGGCGACTCCGAGCATCACCACCATCACCGCGGTGACGAGCGCGATGGCACTGACGAGCACCGCCGTGCGCAACCGATGCGATAGCAAGCTCTTGAAAGCGATTTCCAGCAACTGCCCGACAACGAGGGCGAGGCGCGACAGTAGGGTCAAAGGTTTACTCCGAGGCCTGCATCGCCTGCAGCGGCGATACGCGGATGGCGATCAGCGCAGGAACCAGCACTGAGATGGTGGAAGCTCCAAGGATCATCACCGCGGCGAAGAGCACGCTCGAACCGGTGAGCTGAGGAAGCAGCTTGGGACCCGAGAAGAAGAAGTAGAGCTCGTCGCGGAACGCGGGGATGCCGGTTGCTCCAAGCCAGGTGACGATGCCGGCGCCGATGCCGATGCCGATCGCAGCGAAGACGATGCCGAGCACCATCGTTTCGACGAGCACCATCGCGAGCACGAATTCTCGCTGTGCGCCCATCGCGCGCATCGTGCCGATCACCTGCGTGCGTTGCAGCGTGGCGATGGTGACGCCGATCATCATGATGATCACCGCGATCAAACCGACGACGAGCACAATCAGCACCAGCGCGATCCGGAAGAAGCCGATGAACTGGCCAAGCGTGCCCGCCGCCGCGTCCCAGTTGATGACCCACAGCGCAGGGCGCGCCTGCCCAATCAACGCCTTCAAGTGCGCATCGAGAGCAGGAGCCAGCTGGGCGCGGTGCACCTTGTAGACCTGCTCAAGAGCCATCACCTCGCGGGGATTCGCCGACACTGAGCCGCCCGACGCACGAAGCTTCTCGGCCGCGAGCACCGGAGCCATCGTGGCGGCGATCATTCCAGGCACCTGACCTTCGAGCACCGCCTTCTCGAGCGCTTCGACCGGTTCCTTCGACGGCAGACCGACATCGCTGCCAAGGACCTTTTCAATCGCGAGGCGGGTTTCTTCGGTGGCAACTGCCGAATCGTCCTTCAAGACGATCGCCGCATGCAGCACGACTCCCGACTCGATCTCTTCGCGGCTGTAGACTTTGGTTTCCTTCTCGAGCACTGCTTCCCGGCGACCACCCGTGAAGGTGTCTTCCTCGATCTTCGCCGCGACCGCATCCTGCTCGAGCGTCGCTTCACCCCCGAACAGCTCGGCCTCGGCGCTCTCTCGCGACACCTTCTTCGCGTTCGACTTCTCTTGCAGCGCTTTGGCTTCCTGCGCGCGATCCGAGGTCAGGTAGCCATAAAGATCTCGGAAGCTGACCATGTCAATCAACGCCAGCGCGCCCGACAGCGGCGACTTCTCGAGGCCTTTGAAGTGAAAGGTGCCGTAGACCTTCACGTTCACCGACTCGACCGAGCCCGAACGCCCGAAGCTCTTCAGGTTGAGCGTGTCACCTACTTTGACCCGGTACAGCTCGAGCAACGGCGCCAGCTCTGCGTAGAAAAACTTGTAGCGCGCGTCGAAGTTCTCGTCGGTGACCTTGAAGAACTCTTTGAGCAGGCTCGCGTAATCCGCTTCCTGGGTACCCAACTGCTTCTGCAGCCGCTGGACGGCGAGCGCGGTCTTGACGCTGTCGAGCTGAAGAATGAACTCGCGGGTCTGCGATTGGTTCTCCCGAATGAACCGCTGAAGTTCTTTGTCGTCGGTGTTCGAAATCTTCCGCCCTGCCTCGATCGCATCCTTGATTTTGTCGAGTCGACGCGCGTTCTTCAGCTTCAGGAACTCTTCGTAAAAAAACTTTGGCAGCAGCAAACCGCGCTTGCCTGCAGGAACGCGCTCTCCGTCGGCGATTTCCATTCGATCGAAGGTCTCTTGGAAGTTCTCGAGGTCGGTACCGAGGTACCGGATGAACAGCAGATCGGCGTCAGAGACTTGAGGGCTGATCTTGTTCTCGAGCAGCTCGAGGTGACCGAACGGGTCGGTGTCGAAGGTGTTCCAAAACCCTTCGGTGTTGGCGGCGAGCAACGCTTCCCGATCGCCTTCATCTTCGGTGCCCTTCGCCATCAGCGCCGTCTGCCGCTCGGTGTCTTTGATCAAGACCGAAAGGATCTGCCGGACATGATTTTTGGTGTTCTCGATTTGCACGCCGAGGTCTGCTCGGGGTGACTTTCCTTCCAGCTTCTCGCGGTAAAGGCCGCGCAGCTTCTCGAGCGTGAGATCGACAGTGTTGCCAGATCCAAGAATGGCCCCGCTGGTTCCCATCGGCACGACGCGCTCGACGTTCGCGATCGCCAGCAGCTTCTTCTTCACCGCTGGGAAGTCGTCGATCGGCGCAAGGGTCGCGTCGCTGCCGTCGAACTTTCAGTAGACTTCGAGGCTGTCCTTCGAGCGCGACGAGTACAGCTGCAGATGACCCGTTACGCTGCCGACGATGCTCTTGCTCAGCGAGCGATCGAGGGTGTCGAAAAGCGAACCGCCGACCACCAGCAGCACCGTGCCGAAGAGGATGATTGAACCGACGAAGAGATTGAGCAGGCTGCCAAAAAGATTGCGCAGCGCGATTTGCGCCAGAATTGCAGTGCGGGAAATCATTCAGCCCATTTAGCGCGGGCGGCTGCTTCCTTCAGGTGAATTTGACGGTCGACCTCAAGATCGGTCTTGAGGGCGGAAGAGGTCTTCGACGTCTCGTTCGGTGAGCGCCTTGCCTACGTCCGAGTCGGTTCCCAACACGCCGGCTGCGAGCTCGCGCTTGCGCTGCTGCAGAGCGAGGATTTTTTCCTCGACCGTGCCGCGCGTGATCAATTTGTAACTGAATACGGCACGGGTTTGGCCGATGCGGTGGGTTCGATCCGTTGCCTGGTCTTCGACGGCTGGGTTCCACCACGGATCATAGTGAATCACATAGTCGGCAGCGACGAGGTTCAAGCCGGTGCCTCCCGCCTTGAGCGAAATGAAAAACAGGGGCGGGCCATCGGGCGCATTGAACGTGTCGACGCGTGCCATGCGGTCTTTGGTGCGGCCATCGAGGTACATGTACTTGAGGTTCTTCTCTTGGGCCGTCTTGGTGAGGATCTCGAGCATCTCGGTAAACTGGCTGAAGACCAGCGCGCGGT
>JANOHG010000260.1:0-3751 GCA_031406375.1 Archangiaceae bacterium
TCAACGTCAGCCTCGACGCCCGCAAGGCGAACCCCGAGATCCGAATCGTGATGCGGCTGTACGACGAAGATTTGGCCGCCCGTGTGCGCGAGAATTTTCGAGCCGAGGCGCACTCGACGTCGGTGCTCGCCAGCCAGACGATGGCGCTCACGTCGCTCGATCCGCGCATCGTTCACAGCTTCTCAGTTGGCGTCCACCTGATGGTGGTCTCGTGTTTTCTTGCTGGGCCGAAGTTGGCTGAGCTCAACATCTCAACGGTGCGCGATCGCTTCGGTGGCTTGACCCTGTGCCTGCGCAAGCCTTCGGGCCAGGAAGCGCTTCATCCAAGCGGCCCAACCCAAATTGCCCAAGGCGACGCGCTGACTTTGCAGTGCCGATATGACGAGTACCTTGCGCTTCGCGCCTTCACCGGCGAAGAGCGCCCTCCGTTGTCTCTTCACGGGAGCTGAAAACCGATGGTCGCGAAGATTGCAGTTATCCCCGGTGACGGGGCGGGTATTGAAGTCACCACGGAATCGGTGCGCGTGCTTCAGACGATCAACGTAGCGCACAAGCTCGGCCTGCAGTTCGAGCACTTCGACTTTGGTGCCGAGCGTTACCTGAAGACGGGGGTGGCGATGCCGCCTGGGCAGTTAGAGATTTTCCGAAACGACTACGACGCGATCTTGTTCGGAGCCGTCGGCGATCCCCGTGTTCCGGGCCAGGTGCATGCGCGCGAAATCCTGTTGGGGCTGCGGTTCGGGCTCGACCTTTACATCAACTTTCGACCCTGCCGGTTGCTCGACGACCGCCTTTCTCCGCTGAAGGGCAAGGGCCGCAAGGAACTCGACTTCGTGGTGTTTCGAGAGAACACCGAAGGCATGTACAACGGCATCGGCGGCGTCTTTAAAAAGGGCACCGCAGACGAAGTGGCTTTGGCTGAAGAAGTGAATACCCGAAAGGGAGTCGAACGCATCATTCGCGCTGCGTTCGATTGGGCGATGCGCAATGGCAAGCGTCGGGTGGCGCTGGCCGACAAGAGCAACGCGATCGCCGCGCACGAGTTGTGGCTGCGCGTCTTCAACGAGGTACAAGTCGAATACCGAGAGATCGACGCCAAGCATTACTACGTCGATGCGCTCGCGATGCAGTTGGTGATCAAACCCGAGGACTTCGACGTCATCGTCACCACCAACCTCTTCGGCGACATCCTCACCGACCTCGGCGCAGGCCTGACCGGAGGGCTGGGTGTCGCGCCTTCGGCGAACCTCAACCCCACTTCGACCCCCTTGTTCGAGCCAGTTCACGGTTCGGCGCCCGACATCGCAGGCAAGGGCATCGTCAACCCCGTCGCGAGTCTACTGACCAGCGCGTTGATGCTCCGTGACTTGGGCCACGTTCAATCGGCCGACGCGCTCGAGGCCGCAGTGCAGGCGGCGGTCGCGGCGGGCAAGACAACCCGCGATCTGGGCGGGTCGCTGTCCACCATCGCGGCGACCGACGAAGTGATCTCGCGTTTGAAGCTGAGCTGACCCGCATCTGTTAAGGCCCCCAGACACCGTGGCGCTAAGACTCGAATTTCGCGACAAGTACCTGCTGTGGGCCGAGCTGTTGCGCGGCAACAAAGACCGGATTTTCATCGGCACACCCGAACGCCCGCGACTCGGAGAGCTGTCTGCGGTCGAGCTGCACCTGGCGGGGATGACCTTGATGTCGAATGCGCAGGTGGTTGGCCTTCGGCGCGCCAGCAAGCTGTTCACGGTCGGAGTTTGGGTTCGCTTCGACGATGAAGAGATTGAGCGGGTACGAAAGCTGATTGGCCTGAGCCACTCGGAGCCGCCGAAGCCCGGTCGCCGCACCCGTCGCCTGCCGTGTACGCTGCCGGTCAGGCTCACCCGCCCCGCGTTGCCGAACACAGCGTTTGCGCGCGATCTGTCGGAAACCGGCTGCCAGCTCGATACCTTTGTGCCGTTGACCGCCGGCCAGTCGGTAGAGGTCGAGATCGAACTCGACGATGGCACCGCTGTGAAGCTGAAGGCCGAAGTCACGCGCGACAACCTCGATGGCCGCGCGGTGGGGTTGCGTTGGATGGATGCAAACGACGAGGTGAGCGATTTGCTGCGTGCTCAGCTCAATCGGCTTGCCGGGCAGCCATGGCCAGGCAAGCCTTCGGTGTTGATCGCCGACGATGATCCGGGGATCCTCGACTTCTTGAATCGCGTGCTTTCTCGGTATGGCTACGAAGTACACAAGGCGAAGAACGGAATTCAGGCGCTGTCGATGGTGCGCGAGCTGAAGCCGAAGTTGGTGGTGCTCGACATCTTGATGCCAGGGCTCGATGGCATCGACGTCTGTAAGACGATGCGCTCGGATGTCGAGCTGGCTGAGATTCCGGTGGTGTTCGTTTCTTCGCTGGCCCTTGAACGGCTTCACGAAGTGGCCGATGAGGCGGGCGCGACCGACTATTTGACCAAACCGGTGGCGCTCAATGAGCTGCTCAACGTGGTCGGCGAATACCTGCAACAACAAACCGAATCTTAGTTTTGGTTGTTGCAGGCGGTGAGACGACTTCCTTTAGCCCTTGGCTTGACCACTGACCTGACGGCAGACCAGCTGGCAGCGATCCGACTCACGAACCTGGGGAGCAACATACGAGCTCCACATCACTGCGCCGACTGCCATCCAGGCCGCCAACAACCCGGCGACGCCCAACAGCCCACCGATTCCAGAGTTTCCCCGTGTATTTTTGAACATGATGTCCTCGTTGTGACCTTCGATGCTCAATACGGAATGCGCCGAGACTGATTGCGTGACAGCTCGAAGCGACGATTCAGCGAGGCCCTAGCCCTGCTTTCTTCCGTGCTTCCAGCAACTTAGTGAGTTCAACGGCAGGCAGCGGGATGACGTCGCCCAGCGCCTTGGCGGCTGAAAGGATCTTCGCGTAGTGCTCGACGAGTTCCATTCGCAGCAGCGCCATCTCGAGGTTGGTACCCCAGGTCAGCACTCCATTTCCTGAAATAAGCATCGCGTCGAACCGGCGGGCCGCAGCGGCGACGCGCTTGAGAGCCTCGTCGTCCTTGGGCAACGCTCGGGGCAGCGTGGGAATCTTGTCACCCAGCGAGACCACGATCTCGGGCATCGCGATCGGCGTCAACTCGAGGCCTACCAGCCCGAAGGCGGTCGCCATCAAAGGGTGGGCATGAAGCACCGCTTCGGCTTCCGGCCGCGCGCGGTAGATAGCCAAGTGCAGCTCGAGCTCCGAGAACGGTTTGCGGCGCCCTTCGAGCACCTTCCCAGTGAGATCGACAATCAACAACTTCGCATCATCGACATCGGCTTTGGAAATCGCGGTCGCAGTAATCAGCAACCGATTTCCGGTGAGCTTCACCGAAACGTTGCCATCGTGGTTCGCCACCCAGCCATTGGCATGAAGCTTCTTCGAGACTGCTACGACGTCGGCACGCACCTTCGGAAGCGGAGCCAGCGGCATGTGGACTACCGATTTCCGGCGACGCTAATCTGATCGACCACGCCAACAATCAGCGACCGAATGGGCAGCGTCGGGTCGCCCAGGACCTGCCGAACGCCGCTGCCTTCCCTCAACACCAACACCACGTCCCCTTTGCCAGCCGACGAGGTGTTGTCGACCGCCAGGAAGCTCTTGCCAATCGGCAGCTGGTGCTCGTCCAGCGGCTGCACCACCATCATTTTTCGCGCGTGAAAGGCTGGGTGTTTCTCGGAAGCGACCACCGTGCCGAGCACTTTGCAGAGG
>JANOHG010000267.1:0-3918 GCA_031406375.1 Archangiaceae bacterium
TCAACGTCACGTTGAAGGAACTCAAAGAGAAGAAGGTTCCGCCACTCGACGACGCCCTGGCCGAGAAGCTGGGTGCGGGTACTTTCATCGAGCTCAAGGACAAGATTCGTAAAGACCTCGAACGCGCCGCGACCATGCGGACGAAGAACGACGAACGTGAGGCGATGTTCAAGGTGTTGGTCGAGAAGAACCCCTTCGAGATGCCGCAGGCGATGACCGAACGCGGCGTCGACATGATGCTCGACGGAGCTTTGCGGGCGATCCACCGCGGGGGTGTTGATCCCCGTCAGCTCGGACTCGACTTCAACAAGCTGCGCGACGACTTCCGGCCGAAGGCCGAGCTCGAAGTTCGCGGTCAGCTGATCGTCGAAGCAATCGGCAAGCAAGAGAAAATCGAAGTGACCGATGCCGAGCTCGAGAAGAGGCTTGAAGAGCTGGCGGAAGAAGGAGGTCAGCCGCTGTCGAGCGTTCGAAAGTTCTACAAGGACGAGGAAGAACGTCAGGGCCTCGTCGGCCGTGTTCGCGAGCAAAAGACGATTGAATTTTTGAAATCGCAGGCTACCTACTCATAACTTCCACCGCTGTTGAGAGAGCCATGCCCTATATGCCTGTCCCTTACGTCGTTGAGCAGACCCATCGCGGTGAACGGTCGTACGACATCTACAGCCGGCTCCTGAAGGACCGGATCGTGATGCTGGGCACCGAGATCGACGACGACGTCGCGAACGTCATCGTCGCTCAGTTGTTATTCCTCGAGTCGGAAGACGCCGACAAAGACATCAACATCTACATCAACTCGCCCGGGGGTTCGGTCACGGCGGGGATGGCGATTTACGACACGATTCAGTACGTCAAACCGCAGGTGTCGACGATCTGCATCGGGCAGGCGGCGTCGATGGGCGCGGTGTTGCTCGCGGCGGGCGCTAAGGGCAAGCGGTTCGCACTGCCGAACGCGCGAATGATGATCCACCAGCCGCTGGGTGGCGCACGTGGGCAGGCCACCGACATGGAAATTCACGTGAAGGAAATCATCAGGCTCAAGCAGCGGCTCAATGAGATTCTCCAGAAGCACACCGGCCAGCCGATGGAACGAATCGAGAAAGACACCGATCGCGACTTCTTCATGGGCGCGGCCGAGTCGAAGGCGTACGGACTGATCGACGAAGTGGTCACCCAGAAAAAGCCGTCTGCGCCTGGGGATAAGAAGTAACCAATTCGCAAACGGGTGCCTTTGACCGTTAGGCTTGCTCCACGATGGCGACGAAGAACGTAGGCGGCGGTAAGGATTCCAATCAAACGCTCTGCTGTTCCTTTTGCGGGAAATCGCAGAAGGAAGTGAAGAAGCTGATCGCGGGGCCCACCGTCTACATCTGCGACGAGTGCATCGGGCTGTGCAACGACATCATCGCGGAAGAGATTGATCGCGAAGAGCAGAAGGACACTCGGCTGCGCATTCCTCGGCCGTCGGAAATCAAGACGATTCTCGACGAGTACGTGATTGGCCAGGAACGCGCGAAGAAGGTGCTCTCGGTAGCGGTGCACAACCACTACAAGCGCATCGAGTCCAAGGTCGCGATGGACGATGTCGAGCTTCAGAAGTCGAACATTCTGCTGCTCGGCCCCACCGGGTCGGGCAAGACACTGCTCGCACAGACCTTGGCGCGCATCCTCAACGTCCCCTTCACCATCGCCGATGCCACCTGCCTCACCGAGGCAGGCTACGTGGGCGAGGATGTCGAGAACATCATCGTCAACCTCCTTCAGGCTGCCGATCACGACATCGAGCGCGCGCAGCGCGGCATCGTTTACATCGATGAGATCGACAAGATCGCCCGCAAGTCCGAGAACCCGAGCATCACCCGTGACGTCTCGGGCGAAGGGGTTCAACAGGCGCTGCTGAAGATCATCGAAGGGACGATCGCGAACGTGCCTCCCAAAGGTGGCCGAAAGCACCCGCAACAGGAATTCCTGCAGGTCGATACCACCAACATCCTCTTCATTTGTGGCGGCGCGTTCGGAGGCCTCGATCAGGTCGTCGAGCGGCGTCTGGGCGGGCGTTCACTGGGCTTCGGCGCAGACATCAAGAAGAAGAAAGACCGATCTCTTTCCGAGCTGCTCGCGCACGTCGAGCCCGAAGACTTGCTCAAGTTCGGAATGATCCCCGAGTTCATCGGCCGCTTGCCAGTTGTCACCGCGCTCGAGGAACTCGATGAGCCGACGTTGGTCAACATTCTTCAGACGCCGCGAAACGCGTTGACCAAGCAGTACCGTCGGCTTTTCGAGCTAGACGGGGTGACGCTGAAGTTTACCGAAGGCGCGATGCGGGCGATCGCGAGCGAGGCGATTCGCCGCAAGACGGGCGCCCGTGGTCTGCGGGCGATCCTCGAGAACGCGATGCTCGACGTGATGTTCGAGATTCCGTCGCGGAAGACGGCGCGCGAAGTGGTGGTCTCTGAGGATGTGGTGCTCAAAAAGACCGAGCCGGTGATTCTCTACGCGTCAGACGAACCATCAGAAAAGTCAGCGTAGGGCCTAAGTTCCTTAGAAGCGCAAGCTTGAGGTGCTTGCCTGGTGGGGTTATCTGCTTGCGCATGCGCCGACTGCTGCTTGCCCTCGTTCCATTGACCATCGCCTGCGCTTCGACGCAGCCCGTCGTTCAACCCGATGCCCCGATCAGCGCCGTTCCCGATGCGGGGGATCCAGGCGAAGCCAAAGGTCCGATGACGCCTCCGACCCGCACCCAACTGATTGAAGAGTTTCTCCACGGCACCAAGGTCAAGGATCCGTTTCGATGGCTGGAAGACGAGAAGGCCCCTGAGGTTGTGGGCTGGATGAAGGCGCAGGACGACTACGCCCGTTCGCACCTCAAGGATCTTCCGGGGCGTGACGCGCTGCTGAAGCGGTACCGCGAGCTGTATTACCTCGACTCGGTCAGCGCGCCGATCAAGCGCGCCGGGCGCTATTTCTACACCCGCCGTCACAAGGACAAGGAAAAGGCGATCGTCTATTGGCGCGAAACAGAGAAGGGCGCTGAGAAAGTTCTGCTCGATCCGAACTCCTGGAGCACTGACAACACTGTGTCGCTTGGGACGTGGGTTCCTTCGTGGGACGGCAAGAAAGTGGCCTTCGCGCAGAAGCCGAACGCGGCCGACGAAGCGACGCTTTACGTGTTGGACGTCGATAAGGGGACGCGGTCGGAGATCGACGTCATCGAGGGCGCCAAGTACGCGGACCCCTCGTGGGCTGCCGATTCGAAGTCTTTTTATTACCAGTGGCTGCCCACCGACCCCGCGATCAAAATCAGCGAACGGCCTGGCTACAGCGAGCTGCGGCACCATCTGCTCGGCAAGGCTCCGGCCACCGACGCGATCATTCACCCACGCACCGGAGACCCAAAGACGTTCCTCGCTGGCGGTGTGACCCGAGACGGCAAGTACCTGTTCGTCTACGTCATCCGCGGCTGGAATGAGAACGACATCTACTTCCGACCGACGGCAGGCAAGGCGGCCAACGCGTGGACGGTGCTCATCAAAGGGGTTGACGCGACGTATTCGGTCGATGTGTGGAAGGACATCTTCTACGTCACCACCAACGAAGGGGCTCCCAACAAGCGGGTCTTCAAGGTCGACCCGAAGAAGTCGGCGCGCGCCGACTGGAAAGAGCTGATCGCCGAAGACAAGGAGCTCGCGGTCGAGGGCGTGGCGATAGTCGGAGGCCACCTTGCCGCCAGGGGCCTGCGCAAGGCGGTGACCGAGGTGAAAGTATTCAGCCTCGATGGCAAGCCGGTACGCACGCTCGAGCTTCCAGGAATCGGAACTGCGAGCAACCTCTTCGGCCTCGAGGACGATGACGAGGCGTACTACGCGTTCTCGAGCTTCACGATGCCTCAGCAGATTTTCAAGAGCTCGGTGAAGACCG
>JANOHG010000291.1:0-3931 GCA_031406375.1 Archangiaceae bacterium
GCGTTCCCGCTTGGCCGGCTTGCCGAACGGCGTAGGCTGCATCGTGATGGCTTACGATCGCCGGCCGGAGATTTTGCTTCCCCGCAGCCTGGACCGCCGGGAGGTGGAGCGTGCCCTGGCGACCTCCTTCCCAGTCGACACGTACTCCCAGGTAGCTGGCGGCGTCGTGGGTTCGCCGCGGCTCTGGCAGGACAGCCGCGGCGGCCATCTGCCGGTGCTCTTCGCAGAAGACGTCGAGGTGTCGCTCGGCTTCTTCGGCATTCGTCTGCATCCATTTCGCGACTTCGGCGTTCCGGGCGGCACTGCAGTGACTGGTATCGACAGGCTCGGCGAACGCGACGAGGTGGGCGACGGCGACGGGGGGGGCGTCTGC
Organism: Archangiaceae bacterium; assembly: GCA_031406375.1. Lineage (GTDB taxonomy): Bacteria > Myxococcota > Myxococcia > Myxococcales > Myxococcaceae > JAGSPQ01. The sequence goes on from JANOHG010000291.1 coordinate 374, forward strand.
CACGACCCGGGGCTGGATTGGGTCGACCGATTGAGGCTCCGCGCGGGCAACCGCGAGCAACCCCGGCGATAAGGAGGCCGTCGCGGCAGGCCGGTTGACGAGCCGCGAGCCAAGGCCCAGCAAGAGTGCCGCGAGGGCGATCAGAAACGTGACCTTCTTTCTGGTGCGCCGCTTCATTGCGGCGTGGGACAACCTCAGGTCCTAGGAAGTTCCTGAGGTCAGTCGTCAGCGATGGCAACCTGACCCCGCACGCTCCACGAGACGATCGTCCTTTCCAATCTGGCAAGGACCTCGACATGGGGCCGGTTGCCCCAAGCCGAAGAGCACTACGCGCTACTTCGAGCCCTTCACGAACGGATCCTTCTCGAGGTCGACCCTGTTCCCGCTGGGCTTCTTCGACTTGGTCGGCTTCGCGAAGAGGCTCTCCTGTGCAGCCCTGCCTTCTCGTGGACCTCGTCGCCCGGCGAGGTCATCTGCGTCACGCGGCGAAAGTAGCCGAGCGCCTCTTTGGGGTTCGGGGTCTGAGTGCCGCGCAGGTAGAGCTCTGACGCCTGCCTTCGACCGTCGTCGACGATGGCCTGCGCGCCCTCATGATTGGGCTCGAGCCGCAGCACTCGCTGCGCGGCGGCGACCGCCCCGGCCCAGTCTCCCTTCGCTTTCGCGTTGCTGGCCGAGCGGAAGTACGCCGTCGCCCCCTGTGTCAGGGAAGTTGTCGCCGTCATCACCTCGCCTGACGTCGCCCGGAAAATTCTCGGCCTGCCCCCCCCGTGAGACTACTTGCAGGTCGCGCTGACCTTCGAAATCCACTCGGGCGAGGGTTGCGCTGCGCCGAGGACCTCGTCCATGCAGATCCAATGTTTCGAGTCGTCCTTCTCGGCGATCACGACGAGCTGCGCGCCGACGCGGAAGGCCTTCTTCGACAGCATGGGCAGCTCGCCCGGCTCGGCAGTCGAGCTGCCTTTGACCACCAGATGTGCGACGGTGATCTGCTCGGTCATCGGCGGACCCTTCAGGGTCTGCTGCACGCTGTAGGTGACGTTCTGGTAGGCGGCGGCGCGGCCGCTGAAAAAGGCCGGCGGGGGACCCACTGAGACAACGGTCGCGACCCAGGCGCCTGTCGCCGACTTGCACAGCTCGGCCAGAGGACCAGACGCAGCATGTGACGTCATGGAAATCAGCATAGAGGCTCCAAGGAGAAGGTTGAAGAAGAAGGGATCACGGCGGAGGATTGGTTCGGTTGATGCCAGTGATTGTGGTCCCACCCAGTGTCGTCTCCGTGTAGCCATTGTTGTACTGGAACGTCGTGTTGGGAGCGCCCCTGAGCGTGTCATTGGGCGGCATGCGGAGCTGCGAGTGCTGGCCGATGTCACGGCGGTACTCGTTCTCGGCCACGATTGCCGCGCGGTGGGCAGGGCGATAGGTGACAGGAGTGCCGTCGGGGAGCAGGGCCACGCTCGGATGAAGCGCTCCCTGCCGCGCCTCGGCCATGCCGTGCATCAGGTTCTGGCCCTGGGTCATCGCGTCGGGAAATCCCGCCGGAGGACGATCGGGGAAGGCTTCGACGTCGCTGAGGTCGAACGTGTGGTTGCCGCCGGCGTTGAACGCGTCGACGAAGTGCCCAGGTTGGTTGCGGCCAACGGTGAGGTTCAACGGGTGGGCGGCGTCGGCGTTCTGGGTATTCATCAGCCGATCGAAGCTCGGTGAGCGCAGCATCTCGCGGCGCAGCATATTCGTGAAGGTCGCCTGATCGGCCGCGCTGCCGTTGAGGACCATGCCCACGCCGGGAGTGAACGTCGCCGCTCCGACGCGGCTGATCTGCGTTCTCTCCGAGGCATTGACTCCGCCCTGGCGCATCACGTCGCAGAGGGCACGCAGCTCGCCCGCTCCGGCGGCGGTGTTGCCGCGCGCGAGGATCGCGGCCTCATCGAGCCCTCGGACCTGATCGGTCGCCGAGATGGTGGCGAGGTCGTTGATCAGCCGAGTCTGGCTTGCCGCAGGCAACGCGCGGAACGCCGCATTTCCCGAGAGCGTCGCGTAGTCGCGCACGACCCTCGCGTCGGCGGGGTGGGCTGCGAGCTGGGTGAGCATTTCTTGCTGCTGCGGCGCGGCGACCTGAGCGAAGTTGGGCGAGGTGGCCAGCGCAAGAGTCGCGGGGGTCGCCTGGCCCGCGCCGACCATCGTCACCAGCTGCAGCTGGCTGGCATCGGGCAGCGCGCGGAAGGCCGTGTTGTCCGAGAGGCCACCGAGCGTTCGCGCCATCGCCGTGTCGCGCGGGTGGGCGTTGAGGGTGTTGAGCATCTGTTCCTGCCGTGGGCGGGTCACATCGCCGAATCCACGGTGGGTGGCGAGCGTGGGAATCGCAGTGCCGCTGCCTGCGACGCCCATCTGGTTGATCGCCTGGGTCTGGGTCGCGTCGTTGAGCCCGCGGAAGCCTGCGTTGTTGCCCAGCGCGGCGTATTCATGGGCAAGCCGCGTGTCGGTCGGATGCGCGTTCATCCCGTTGAGCGCCTGCGTCTGCTGCGCGGGAGCCAGCTGGCTGAAGCCGCGGGTGGTGGCCAGAGCGGGAATCGCGCTGCCGGCGCCGTGGGTGTTCACCAGATCGATCGCCTGGCGCTGAGTGGGCTCGGGCAGCGTGCGGAAGTTTCCGCTGTTGGCGAGGGAAGCCAGATCGCGTGCGTGCCGGGCGTCGGTCGGGTGGGTGTTGACCGAGTTGAGCATCTGTTCCTGCTGGGCGCGCGGCAGCTGGCCGAACCCGACCGCCGTCGCCAGGGTCGTGGCCTGGCCACCGGCGCCGTGCCGGTTGAGCTGATCAACCACCTGGCTCTGCGTCGCTTGCGGCAGCCCACGGAAGTGCTCGTCGCCGGAAATCCGGGTCAGCTGGCCCGCCAATGGAGCATCGTGTGGATGCGCGTTCACCGTGTTGAGCATCTGCTCCTGGCTGGTGCGCGAAAGCCGATCAAACCCCGGCGAGCCGGCGACGCGAGCGACCGACGTGCCGCCGCCCTGCGCGCCGATGATTCCGATCGCCTGCGTCTGGGTGGCGTCGTTGAGGCTACGAAAGCGGGTGTTGTTCGCCATCGCCGTCAGCTCGGTCGACACTGCGCGGCTCTCAGGATTGCGGCTGTAGGCGTCGAGCATCTCGCTCTGCCGAGCGGCGGGCAGGCGATTGAAGCCGGGCGAAGTTGCAACGCGGGCGAGGTTGCCGTCGGCCTGCCGGGAAGGCGCAGTGCGTTCGAGCTCGAGCACCCGCGTCTGAGTTTCGGCCGGCAGACGCAGGAACTCCCGGTTGTTGCCGACCGAACCCAGCCCGCCGCTGCGGCCCGGCGCCGCGCCACCATCGAAGCCGTCACGGTGCTGTTGAACCGCCGGAGCGGGAACCGGCGTGGGGGAGTGCCCTGCTGGCCCAACCGGAGCGGGAGGCGGACGGGTAACGGTCGGCGCCGCCGACGGCGGGCGCGAGGTGATGGGCGGGGACATGGTCGGCTCCAGAGGGTGTGGAGATTGCTGCCGTGCTCTGTGCAGATTCTCGGAAAGCGAGACGGAAAGTTGTTCGTGGGC
>JANOHG010000296.1:0-3114 GCA_031406375.1 Archangiaceae bacterium
GGGGTCCAAGCCGGGAATGTATTCGTAGGTGCGGTAACCCACGAGGAGGTCCTCATGAATTTCCCAACGAATCTTCTCGAGTAAACTGCCGTTGCCGATGGTCGCGACTGGCGACGTTTTGGGCACATCGATAATCGACTCTTTGATGTACCAGCTGCCGCTGAGCAGATCGGCCTTTTTGGTGTAGTTCGGCATCGTGCGGTCGATGAGCTCAGGCGTGCTGCAACCCGAGACAATCGCCGCCGCGGCCACCCACAACGACGCAGAGTAGGTCTTCATGGAATTGGCTCCGAGAGTCTTTGCGGTGGTCATGTTCAGAACGCCTTCCCATATGCCTGGTACATGCCGCGCATCAGGTCGAGGTCACGAATCGTGTCGCGGAAGATGTCTATCCAATACTTGCGACGCTCTTCAACCAGTGCGGGGTTGTTGGCGTCGTCGGCGTTCATGCAGGCGTAACCGACGTACTCGAGGTACGAAGGCAATGGGCACAACGCCGGGTTTGTCACCATCACCAACTGATCCTTCGCGATTCCGATTTCCCGAACAGCAGGCGTCGAATTCGGCGGCGCACCGTCTTTCTCCAGCGCCGCGTAGCGCGAGCCGGTGGTGACGTCTTGCACCTCGAGCAGGTGAAAACCCGCGGCGACGCTCTGCTGCTCTGAGCCACCCATCTTGAAAATCTGGTTGGCCTTTGCGTAGTCGAGGTCGTAGTTCACCTTGAAGAGCGCCAAACCCAGGTACAGCGAGTAGATGCGCCCCGTCCAGGTGAGTTGAATGTTGGCCTGAGCGGGTTTTTGATCGGCGGTGAGACAGTTCGTCGTCTGGCCGGCCGCGCAAAGCTTGCCGGTCTCACGTGGGTAGTCGAACCCACTGATGAGATCCGAGCCCTTCACGAAGCGCTTCCACTCGAGGCCTGGGCAGATGCACTGATTTTCGGCAGTGCTGCCAATGGTGCAACCCGGTGCGCATACGCCGTTCGCCGGCACATCCGTACCCACCTTCGGCTCGCCCGCTCCGGGCATCCCTTGAGGCACGAAACCGTTCTTCTTCAAATACATCGTCGGTCGCACCAGCTCTTCCTGGTTGCCCCATAATGCGCTGAAGGTGTCGGTCAGTTCCTTCTTGAAGACGAGATAGTACGGAATATTGTACCGACGTTCGTCCGCCGACTGGTCAACGCCAAGGAACGTCGCGTCAGGCAACACCGCCGCAAACATCGCTCCAAGCTGGTCGTTGTAGTGACCGGCTTCCTGCATGCGATTGAAGAAGCCAAAGCCGCTCTTTTTGTCATAACGGCTGTACATGCGCCGGCCGAGCCCGCGGGGCAGATCAGCGAAGCCCGACGCGTCGTAGTTGCGGCGGTAGTAGTCCTGAATCTTCGCGCGACCCTGGCGGTTGAGCGAATCGTACTCATCACCCTCGCTGACGATGTCCCACTGGGGGCCTCGAGTCAGATTGCGATACATGAACATGCCGGTCGGAGGCACCGCCATCACGTTGAGGTGCTGATTGATTCCGTCGAGCACCGCCATCGTCCAGTAATCCTGGAGCACCGGGTCTACCGGATAGCTTCCGCGAATTTCTTGGCCTGTTTGTGACTTCTTGAAGAACTCGAAGACCCACTTCTTGTAGATGTCGGCCACGTTCATGAACGTGCCGAAGCTTCCGTTCGACGCTTGGTTCGAGCTGAAGTGGTAGCGATCGCGCTTGAAGTGACTTGAGAAGTAATAGTTGTAGTAGTCCTCGAGCTCAGTGCGGGCCATCTCGTAGTAGTCCGGGCCACGGTCGAAGCGGTTGCAAGACAGCACTCCACCGACGTGGTCATCGGTGCAGAACATGTACGGAACCTCGAGAATCGGCGTTGCGCCAATCGCAGCAGCGTGCGCATCGGGGTCTTTGATCATCTCGGGATTCGCTTCGAGCTTGGCCGCCAGCGCGTCGTTGGCCGCTTTCACTTCGCTGTACTTGCGCATCGACCGGTTTCTGAACTTCGAGATTCCGTCATTGATGACGTCGGTGATTTTCGCGCCCTGGGCCCCGTCTCCGAAGTGCAGCGGCGCCACCGAGTAGTGGAACCGTTCGGTATAATTCGGAATCCCCGGGTTCCTGCGCTGCGCATTGACCAGCGGCAGGTCAAGCCCTGCGCCCGTCACTGTCATCAACGCCCCATCAGAACCTGCAAAGTCTCGCTTGCCGCGCCGGGCGGCCTGGAAAGTCTCGACGTACCCCGGCGCGGTGTCTCCTGAGTAGGCGAAGATGATGGCTGCCTCGTCGTACTTTCCGACGCCCACCCAGTCGCCGTGAATCTTCCCCGAGTAGTCCATAATCGAGCTGTACTCGTTGTCATACATTCCGCCCAACCGCTGGCCGAGCGTGCCGTCAGCAGCCGCCTTCAGGTCGGCCGGAGTGCGAGGGACCTTGTTCTCGACGACGCCTGCGTTGGTCTGCGCGACGGTGAGGGTTTCCTTGCGCAGGTCCCAGTAACCGTCGTGATAGTTGATGGCGTCGAAGCTGCCCTGGAAATTGTGTCGCAGCCCGAAGGTGTGGCCGATTTCGTGTTCGCTGGTCGCTTGCCAGGTGGCCTGCCGAATGCGCTTCGAGATTTCTTCGTTCGCGATCCGCTTCGCTTCGACAACGGTGCAGGTTGCGGCACACCTGTCATCGGTTTTCTTGGTGAGTTCGGCCACCCGGTCGGTGCGAAACGCCAGTTCGCGGTTCGCCAGCGCCATCAGGGTCCGGTCGTTGAACTCAGCCAAGTAGATGTTGTTCTTCGACGCCCACTCGATGCGCTTCTGGCGGTACGTATGCCCCGCTTTGACGTTGGTCAGCACGCTGCGTGACGCTTTGCGCCGAAAGTCGACGTCGACCTTCGCGCGGCCCTGCAGTTCGGCAGGCAGCAGTCCAAGCACGTCGTCGCCCAGGTCGGGGTTGTCGAGCACCGCGGCCTCGAGCACCGGGTGCTGGGCGAGCACGTCAGCTGCGACACGCGAAGAATCCTGGCTGTATTTTGGCATTCCACCCGAGGCTTTGAGCGCTTGCATCAGTTGCTGAATGCGGTCGGTGGGACGCTCGAACGCACCTACTGTCTGCTCATTACGGGTGGGAATTCCC
>JANOHG010000304.1:0-3085 GCA_031406375.1 Archangiaceae bacterium
GATCGTCGTTGCGTCGAAGTACGTCTGGAGCGAGGGCGAGAAGAAGTACCGCACCAACCGAGAAGATCAGAACTGGGTCGGCCACAAGTGGAGCGATCTCATCCTCTACGAAGTGCACCCCAAGGGGTTCACCGCCAGCTCTGCCTCTGGCGTGTTGCACCCGGGTACTTTCAAAGGGCTCGCCGAGAAGGCCGACTACTTCAAGGATTTGGGCATCACTGCGCTCGAGCTGATTCCTCCGTTCGAGAAGCCGCTGGATGGCGGGTACTGGGGCTACCAGACGCTGAACTTCTTCGCGCCCGAGCTGAGCTATGCGTCGCGCCGTGAGCTCGAGCAGGCGATCGACGAGTTCAAGTTCATGGTCGACGAGCTGCACAAGCGTGGCATCGAAGTGATCCTCGACGTCGTCTACAACCACACCGGCGAAGGCGGTTTTTGGCGCAACAAGCTCGAGTTCGACGTTTCTTTGGATCCGACGCTCGACGCGCAGCTGGTCAACTTCGATCCCAAGGAAGTCGCTGGGCTTTACAGCTATCGCGGCCTCGACAACCACGCCTACTACGCGCTCTCACCCGACAACCAGACGTACTGGAACAATACGGGCGTCGGCAATGAGACGCGCTGCAACCACCGCCCGATGCGGCGGCTGATTATGGACTCGCTGCGATGGTGGGCGACGGAAATGCACGTCGATGGCTTCCGGTTCGATCTCGCGCCGGTGCTTGGCGAAAAAGATCGCGACTACAACACCTGGGATGATCCGAAGAACACGGTGCTGCAGGACATCATCGACGATCCGACGTTGCAGAAGCTCAACACCCGCATCATCGCCGAGCCCTGGGCGGCCGGCGGGTATGTCAATCAAGGACAGCCGCCGTCGGCGATGAGCTTCGGCGGGGTTCGGGTCGGCTCGTTTCCCAACGCGACCAGCAAGGCGGGCACAGGCTGGTACGAATGGAACGGTCGGTTTCGCGATTGGTGGCGCGCGTTCATCAACGACGACAACTTCAAGCTCAACAGCACCGAGGTCAAAGACGGAGGTTTCTTTCTCACTGGCAGCTTCGATTGGTACTCGTGGAATGGGCGCCGCCCGTACCACTCGGTGAATTTCGTCACCATCCACGACGGGTTCACGCTTTACGACTTGTTCTCGTACAACCAGAAGCAGAACAAGTGTGGCCCGCTCAACCCTGTCTGTTGTGAGCAGCCCTTCAGCCCGTTTTGCGACCGAGACTCGGGCGAGAGCAACAACCGCAGCCGCGACTGGGGCCAGGCGAACGAAGCGATGAAGCGCCAGAACATGCGCAACGCATTCGTCGCGATGATGATTTCGCATGGCACTCCGATGCTCAACGGAGGCGATGAGTGGATGCGAACCCAGCTGGGCAACAACAACGCCTACTCGACGCGAGCCGACAACGAGTTCAACTGGTTTGATTGGGGCGTGTGGGAAGCGAACGACGAACGCCGCCGAATGCACGACTTCGTTCGCAAGGTGATTCAGTTTCGCAAAGACCACGCCTACGCGCTGTCGCCCGATGACTATGACAAGGGTGCTCCGTTCGCTTGGAAGAGCCCGGCGAATACCGACCAGGTCAACTGGAGCGGAAAGGCGCTGATGATCCATTACTACAACCCGACCAAAGGCCCCGAGCTGGCGATTTTAATCAACATGGAAAGCGGCGAGGTCGACTTCTCACTGCCCACCGGTCGCAGCTGGAAGCGCTTGCTCGACACTCAGCAGCACTTTGATCTGCCCGCCACCCTCACGGCTGGCAACCTCGACAAGCGCACCAGCGCGAACATCAGCCTCGAGACACCGATGGCGATCTCCGATGGGAAGTACAAGGTGCCCAGCCGAAGCATCGTGGTGATGGAGGCAAGGTAAGGAACCGATTGCTCGTTACAGCCACTGGCGGGGCTTGAGGAACTCGGCCAGCGCCGCCTCGAGGCCGGCGTCAGGGCTTCGATAGCTCCACGCGGCAAGCGGCGGCATCGAAACCAGTATCGAATCGGTTCGCCCCTTCGACTGCAGGCCGAAGTGCGTGCCGCGATCGATGACCAGGTTGAACTCGGCATAGCGCCCGCGGCGGTACAACTGAAACCCGCGCTGCGCCACGGTGAACTCCATCGATCTGCGCAGCTGCACGATTGGCAGGTAGGCGTCGAGGTAGGCGGTAGCGAGCCGGCCAACGAACGCAAGACAGCGCGCCCCTTCAGCGGCGATCGGCGTGCTGGCGTCATCGAGATCATCGAAGAACACGCCTCCCACGCCACGCGCTTCGTCGCGGTGGGGCAAGTAGAAGTACGTGTCGCAGCGCTGCTTGAAGTCCGGGTAGGCCAGCGGGCTCAGCGTCGCGCAGGCGTCGGCGGCCTGTTGGTGCCAATGACGGGCGTCTTCTTCGAACGGCAGGTAGGGCGTGAGATCGAACCCGCCACCGAACCACCACAAATCGCCTACCTGGATCATTCGCACGTTGAAATGGCTCGTCGGTACCCAGGGGTTGTGAGGGTGAACGACGACTGAGACGCCCATCGCGCGAAACGGCTTGCCCGCGGCGTGCGGGTGTCGCTGGGTCGCTGACGGAGGCAGGGCAGGGCCGCTCACGTCCGAGAAGTTCACCCCGGCGCGCTCGAAGACCTTGCCCTTCTCGAGCACGCAGGTACGCCCTTCGCCCGCCAGCCGCCCTTCAACCGCAGGCCGCTGCCAGGCATCGACTTCGAAGGCGCCCGTGTCTTCCGACTCGAGCGCGCCCAGGATTCGTTCGTGGATCTTCCGAAACTCTTCGACGCTCATTGATCGAGCTCCCGCCGTACCAGCTGCGCGAGCGCGGCGATGAAAGGAGGGTCGGCGTTCACGCAAGGAACCAGCCGCAAGTCGTCTCCACCCGCGGCGCGAAAAGTGACTCGCGCTTCGACGCCAATCTCTTCGAGCGTCTCGAGACAGTCGCTGACGAATGACGGGCACGCGACCGCGAGCCGTTTGACCCCCTTCTTCGCAAGCTCGACCAACACCTCGTCGGTATAGGGCTCGATCCACTTTCGGCCTTTCAAGCGGCTTTGAAACGAAGTCGACGCTGGCAAC
>JANOHG010000308.1:0-4220 GCA_031406375.1 Archangiaceae bacterium
ACCGCGTCAGTCACCTTCTCGCCCAGATAGTTCACAGCTGCGCGCTTGAGCTTCAACAGCACTTGCGCCGAAATCTCAGGAGCCGAGTACTGCTTGCCATCAATATCGACGCGCGCGTCGTTGTTCGGCCCTTTGACGATCTTGTACGGAACCAGCTTGGCCTCTTCGGTCACTTCGTCGTGACGCCGACCCATGAACCGCTTGATCGAATAGATGGTCTTTTCGGGGTTGGTGATCGCCTGCCGCTTGGCGACATGGCCAACCAGCCGTTCGCCGTCCTTGGTGAACGCAACGACAGAAGGAGTGATGCGGCTGCCTTCCTCGTTGGTGATGACCTTCGGCTCTCTGCCTTCCATGATCGCCACCACGCTGTTCGTGGTTCCGAGGTCGATTCCGATAATTTTCGCCATGTGAACTCTCCCTAAAGGGTTGAAAACGCGGCAGGATTCTCCGACGCGACTGCTGCCAAGCTAACCGCGATGTCTGGCGTGTCAATCGCGCAGTGCATAGCGCCCTTCGCACCACTGCCACCTTGCTGATGCGGTGCGCTGCGTCGTATCCCAATCGTTACCCTATTGTTTCAACGTCTTAACGCGACACGTCAGATGGCTCAGAAGCTGCTTCCCTCGACCTGAAAGGCAGAAGGCACGGAGGCCGACATGTGGGTTCAGCCGTTTCGAAGCGAAGTGCAGCAGATACCTCCCAGAGTTCAAGGGGATCACAAGGTGGCAGTGCTGCTCAACGCCAACGCCCGCAAGTTCAGCCAGAAAATCGTTCGATCGCTGTCCCATGTGGTGCCTGAAGGAGACCTGTACATCTCGCGCTCGGAGCTCGACGCGCGTCGCATCGCTCAGGCGGTACTCGATCGCCGGTACCACACCCTCTTTCTCGGCGGTGGCGACGGCACCTTCAGCACCTTCGTCAACGAGATCATGAATCAGGTCGACTTGCGGCGTCAGCATCAGCCCGGTTTGGTGGCACCCCGCTTCGGAGTCTTGAAGCTCGGCACCGGCAACTCGGTCGCGACACTGATGCATTCGTCGTCACCTGCAAACGGAGGGATTCTCGACGACGTGCTGCGCGCGCGATCTGGCGAAGTGCCGGGATATCGATCGCTGGACATGTTGATGGTGGAAGGCAAGCGTGCGCCATTTGCCGGCCTCGGGCTCGATGGCAAGCTGCTCAACGACTACATCTGGGTAAAGCGAAATCTCGGCAAAGGAGTGCTGACTGCGTTGATGAATGGTGGGGCGGGTTACTTCACCTCAGTCGCGCTCAAGACGCTGCCGTACTACCTGGCGAACTCGAACAAGGTCGACTGCGAGGTAATCAACGGAAAGAAGTCAGCCGCGTACCGCATCGGGCCCGACGGCTTACCGGTGGGAGAGCCAATCGCACCTGGGGCGGTGATGTTTCGCGGCGAGCTGATGATGGCGGCTGCTGGCACGTCGCCCTACTACGGCTTCGAACTGAAAATGTTCCCGTTCGCCACCAAGCGGCGCGGGATGATGAACCTGCGCATTGGAACGCTGCCGACAATGAAGATCCTCGCCAACCTGAAGGGCTTGTGGGGTGGGACGTGGTTTCCTGAAGGGCTGCACGACTTTCATTGTTCCGACGTGACGATCAACTTTGGTCGCGCGATGCCGTTTCAAATCTCGGGTGACGCCGAAGGTTACCGCGACAGTGTGCGAATGCAGATGGCTTCCGAGCCGATAGAAGTCGTCGACTTTACCGGCGCGATCAACTGACCGCACTTAAGGAAGGACGTAGCCCAACCCGCCGCTCATTGGCGCAACGATGTCAACGGGCAGCGCCGGCTTAGCTTCGTACACATCGGCGGCGTCGAAGTCGAAAAGCTGAGCGAGCAAGCGAACCTTGAGCTTGCTTCTAGTCTCAGCGGGCAAATCGAGCGGAGGGGGGAAATCAGCGGGCAAGGACCGCAGGTCTTCTTCGCGCGCGGGCCAGTGCTGGCGCCAGCGGCCTTCTGACAGCCCCCAGGCTTCTGACAGCCGGTACTCGCTGTGGTCGAGGTTACGTCCAACCAGAAGAACCCAAGCGAAGTTCGGCGCGACACGCATCACGGTCTCAACTCGAACGCCCTTGCGGAGCACCTGACGAACTGTCGGCTGATCGGCCAGGTCGAGCTTCAAGCCATTTCGCTCGCGAAGGCGTCGTGCGCGAACCGCGTGCACCTCGCGCCCTTCTGCAAGGACGAACGCGTAGGCCGCGGGAAGTGGAGGCCGTTCGGCGACCGCCTCAACGCGTGCTTCGGACGCAGACGAAGGCCGAAGGAAGGAGCGCATGTCGTCCTTGCCCGAAGCGATAAAGGCGTCTCTTCCACCCATCTTCTTCAGCGCCGACTCGATAACTTCAGGGGCGATGCGGGCCTTCAGTTCGTCTGCAGAGTCGACCAGCTGTTCCCACCGCAGGGACCAGTCGAAACACTCAGCCAGGTGGGGCGAGCCGATCTCTTGCGCGCGAAGACAGCTGGCGCAGGCACGGGCGGGATCCGAAAGATCGAGGCCATTCTGAGTCGGGTTCTGCGTTCCGGCAATCAACCATTGGGCGACCGCCACGGGACGCGCGAACCCGACGCCTTCGGTTCCCGACAAGAGACGAGCGGTGTTGATCCCAATCACCTCGCCCCGCGCGTTCAGCAGAGGGCCTCCAGAGCTTCCGGGATTGATTGCCGCGTCATGTTGAATCGCACCGTGATGAAGCGCACTCACCACACCCGACGTGAACGACCACACGGTCTCTTGAGGGTGGCCGAGCGCGAGCACCGGGTCTGCGCGTCGGGGAACCTCGCGCGCGAATTTCGGCGTGGGGAACCCGCGGGTGTCGGCTTCGATTCGCACCAGCGCCAAATCCATCGTCGCGTCCGAGCGCACGACCTCGGCGGCAATCACATGGCGTTGGTTCTCGAAGAGGAAGCGATCGAGGCCACCGTCCATCGGGGTGTAGCTGACCAGATCCGGTCGATAGAGAATCGCCCCGAGCCGTTTACTTTCACCCACCACATGAAGGTTGGTGAGCACGAGCGCGTTGGGGCCCAATAACAACCCGGCTCCGAAGATCGTCTTTCCGTCTGCCCGCAAATTGAAGATCAACACAACCGACGGAAGGGCCGCAGCCACTACCTGCGACAACGGCAAGTCCCCCGGAGTGCCAGTGGAGTTGCTTTCCCAGCCATCAAGTCGATGGAGGCAGCCGCAGGCCACCAGGAGCACTGCTGCGAGCAGGCGCTTTCGCAAAAACCGACTCCCGAGGAGAAAAACGGTCACCCTACAACGACTCACATCCGAAAGTGACGACCGAGCGGATTTGGTTTCAGCCACCGTCACGGGACGCAGGAGGGCTTTCGCCCGGCTCTTTGCGGCGAGCCACCAACAAAGCGATTGTAACGCCCGTGCGCCCACCCAGATTGCGGTGGACGGCGATTTCTTCGCGCATCGCCTTCACCTGCGCCGCGTTCTCAGGAGACTCGCGATCGAGCACTGACGCGAGTTCAGCGTAGTACTCGTCGAGCTCCGATTCGCCGATCGTCTCAATCGTCTCGGGCTCATAGCCGTGCCGTTCGATGCTCATCAGCGCATCGCGCGGCAGCTGCAATGGCTGGCCGAGGCGCGCCTGCCAGAAGTCGAGGCCAGCCTGTACCGGGTTGCGACCGACCTTCACTGGCCAGGTGAGCGCAAGGCGCCCCTTGGGAGCGAGGTATTTGCGCAGCGTGGCGGCCGCGGTCTCAAGTGGGCTGATCAGCCGGCCCAACGCGACGATTCCGTCGAACTGGGCCTCGGCGAATGGCAGGCGATCCCAGGCGACCTGCTTGAGCGTGACCTTGTCCTGAATTCCTGCGGCCTTGAGCCTGTCTTTGGCCGAGTCGAGCACCCGAATGTCGGCATCGACCGCGGTGACGATCGCTTGCAGACTGGTCACCATCAAACCCGCTGCGGGGCTCGCTCCCAACTCGAGAATTCGCGGGGCCGGCAGCCAATGCGCCGTCCGCGCGATGCGCACCAGCGTCGCTTCGCTCGAGAAAAGCCGCCGTGCGTCGGCTGGAAAGAAAATGGGAAAGGCGTCTGCCATGCGGCTTTGCGGGTCCTTAACAGGTGAGTTGTTTCACAGGTAGTAGAGGATCCGTTTCTCTTTGAAAAGCTGCCCGTAGATCGCTTGCCGTTGTTCCTCGGAAAGCAGCACCACTGTCACCGTCAAGGAAA
>JANOHG010000320.1:0-3682 GCA_031406375.1 Archangiaceae bacterium
GATCGTCGTGCCGACCATCAGCGGTCCACTCCTTTGCTTGGTCAAGGTAGAGGCTCAGCACGACGCCCTGAGCGTCCTTGGGCAGTTCGATTTCGGTGGTTCCAGAGCGGGTATCTTTCCAGAGAGCGATCGATCGCGAGGCAGGTTTCCCGGGCGGGGTTCGAGCAAGAGCGACCATGCCTGCGCTGGACAGCGTGAGAACGGAACTCCCGGGATCGTCTGCCAAGACCGTTGCGTACCGAGCAGGCCAGCGAACCGCCAATTGAGCTGCGTCCATTAACAGGGCCACGACCAAGTTCGGGCCGACGGATCGCACAAGCTCCGCGACCGGGTCCTGGCGTGCCAAGTCCTCGCAGACAAGGCAGCAAAGCGTCAGGCGCTCATCGAAGGTCAGGAAGTTAACGTCGCGTTGTCCGAGCTCGGTGGTCTCCCACCAATCAACCGTTGGATCGAGTGTGCCGCCCAACCCGTACATTTCGATCTGAGTGCGATCAAGCCTCCACCGGTGGTGCTTGTTTTGTTTCACCTCGACCTCACCGGGACCACCGACGCGGGAATTGAAGACGAGAGAGTTCTTGGGCGGCGGACCGTCGAACATCACTCCGGCGATTAGAAACGCACCCGCGTCTGCGGCTGCCTTTTCGACGAGGGGCAAGTCCCTTTCGCGGAGCGCCGACTCGGGAAACACGACCCCATCCACTCGGCCTACATGGCGAATGGCCTCGCGAATCAGGTTCCCCGTCCACGTTGAGACGGTGTCCTGTTCTTCACCGAACTCCATTGCCATGAACCCGAATTCGTCGGGCATCTCGGCGATTGTCCCCCTCGCCGGCTGGAACTGTCGCGGGCGAATCAGCATCGGCCACGGAGCGAGTAATAAATTGAGACTTGATGGGGCTTGCGCCCGGCTCTTCGGCACTGAGACCCAACGAGGGATCACCTCGTTCCCCCGATGCAGAGCCAGATGATGACTCAATGAGCGCAGGGTAAGACCCGTGCCTGGCGTGTGCTGTTTGGGGAGCACCCTTGCGACGGCGGTGCTAATCGCCCCGCTGCAGAGAGATGCGCTTTGGTCGCGCTTAGAAGCCTCGAGCAGCCGGCTCTGAGCCAAGCTAAGGAAGTTGTCCTTCCCGACAGCACGGATTCCAACGCCTGAGCTGGCCTCGTCGGCGAGGGCAACGAGCTCGAGGAGGTCGAAGCAGAGGTCCTTGTCGTCGCCGACCTTCTCCACCGGACAGGTGCCCTTTGCGAGCACGCGAGCCCATCGCTCTTCAACCTCCTTAGGTGCGCTCGCTGCTTCTGCTGCAGCATTCCTCCACCTCTTGGCTACGTCGTCGACCCACGTCGACCACTTCGTGGTGCCACCATCTGCCGAGGGTGGAGGCCAACCGCGGACCACGTGAAAATAGGCGCCGGTTTCCTTGAGGACGCTCGCAGCGACGCAGAACACGTCAGGGGGCCACCTGGTGGCGCCCGTCTCCGGGTTTGGGAATACGGCGTGCATGAGTTCGCGAAGGATCGGCACGGTACGACCATTCAAAGCTGATCTTTCTTCGGAGCGACACAACCAACGCACAGCGCCGCGAAGGCCGAGCATCGCATCAGACTACCGCTGCGTCGGATCTGCCCCGACACAGAGGTATGTCACCCTGGGGCGGTATGAGCACCCATGGCCAAACCGAAGACCCACTTCAGCTGCCAGACCTGCGGCGCGCAATCACCGAAGTGGCTCGGCCGCTGTCCGGAATGTGGTGGCTGGGGCTCGTTGGTCGAAGAAACCGAGGAATCGGCCGCATCGCAGGCCCGACCCGCATGGGGAGCCAGCGGAGGGCAAAGCAAGCCGGTGAAGCTGAAGGACGTGGTGAGCCTTGCCGACGAACGCAGGAAGACAGGAATCGCTGAACTCGACCGCGTGCTGGGGGGCGGAGTCGTCGAAGGAAGTCTGGTGCTGCTCGGCGGAGACCCAGGCATTGGCAAGTCGACGCTGCTGCTCGCTGCGCTCGAACGGTTGTCGCAAAAATCCGCGACGCTTTACGTGTCGGGCGAAGAGTCGCTGAAGCAAACGCGAATGCGCGCAGATCGCCTCGGCGTGAAGAGCGAGAACCTTCACCTCTTCGCCGAGACCGATGCAGAACGAATTCTCACCGCCGCCGAAGCGCTCAAGCCTTGTGCGCTGGTGGTCGATTCGATTCAGACGATGTTCTTGCCTGAGCTTGGTTCTGCGCCGGGAAGCATCAGCCAGGTTCGCGAAGTCGCGGGGCGGCTGATGGCGTTCGCCAAGCGCACTGGAGTGCCAACGTTTCTGGTTGGGCACGTCACCAAAGAAGGCAGCATCGCCGGACCTCGCGTGCTCGAGCACATGGTCGACACCGTCTTGTATTTCGAAGGTGAGCGCGGCCACCCGTTTCGGATTCTTCGGGCGCACAAGAATCGGTTCGGCTCGACCAATGAGATTGGCGTCTTCGAGATGAAGGGCTTTGGTCTCGCCGAGGTGCCCGACCCTTCGGCGCTCTTTCTTTCCGAACGGCCCGCGGGCCAGTCGGGCAGCGTGGTGACTTCCACCCTCAATGGCACTCGCCCGCTTCTGGTCGAGGTGCAGGCGTTGGTGGCGCCGACGGGCTACGGCACCGCACGTCGCACCGCCATCGGCGTCGACACCAACCGCGTCGCGCTGCTCGCCGCGGTCCTAGAGAAGAAGGTGGGTGTACAGCTGGTGGGATGCGACATTTTCGTCAATGTCGCCGGCGGAATGCAGTTGTCCGAGCCCGCAAGCGATTTGGCGGTGTGTGTCGCTCTGGCGTCGAGCTTGCGCAACATTCCGCTCGATCCGTTTACCCTCGTCCTCGGCGAAGTCGGCCTCGCTGGCGAAGTGCGCGCCGTCGGGCAGATTGAGACCCGCCTCACCGAGGCCGCGAAGATGGGCTTCAAGCGGGTGGTGCTTCCCCGCGCCAGCGCGAAGCGGCTCGAGGCAAAGCGGCTCGAAATCGTCGGCGTCGAGTCGGTCGAGAAAGGGCTTGAAGCGGCGTTTGGCCCGCGCTAGCCCCAGCGGCTCTTACACTCCATCCGGAGGTGGCTCTTCCTCGAGCTCCTCCAGTTGCGGCTCGACTGGCTTGACGGGTCGGGTCGGGTCGCTCCATTCCTGGGCGAGCTTTTCCCACTTCGCGTATTCGTCAAGCTGCCGCGGGAACCGCTCAGCGACCATTCGCCCCAGGTCTGCGCCCGTCATCGGAGGCACCTTGTCTCGCAGCGCCTCCGAAAATTCTGCCGCGCTGCGGAAGCGATCCTCTGGCTTCTTCGCGGTTGCCTTCGACACCAACTGCCACACCTCGTCGCTGACTCCATCTGGACGTTTCAACGCGTCGTTGACGATGCTCATCATCGTTGCTGTGTCGTTTCCTTTGTCGAACGCGCGGTGCCCGACCACCGCTTCATAGAGGATGAGGCCCATTGCGAAGACATCGCTGCGGCGATCTACCCGCTCGGCGGTCGCCTGCTCAGGTGACATGTACAGCGGTTTGCCCTTCACGATTCCAGGCAGCGTCACCGTGCGCGCGTTGCGGATTTTCGCCACCCCGAAGTCGAGCACCTTCACCTGCCCGTCGAAGCCGACCATCAGGTTGTGCGGCGACAAGTCTCGGTGAACCAGCCCAAGCGAATTCCCGTCTTGCCCCTTCAGGTCATG
>JANOHG010000340.1:0-3418 GCA_031406375.1 Archangiaceae bacterium
CACCCCTTCGTTTCGCAGTGCGGCATTCCAAGCGTGTGACCCAGTTCATGAACGGCGACGTCTGAGAACCGGTGAAGCATCACCGCCTTGTTCTTGCTGTGCTTCTTGTACAGCGCAGCGGACACGACACAGGACGGGCCGTCGATCGTCCCAAGCCCGGCAATTCCCCAGTCGAAAATGTCGCCCTTGGTGGTCGAAATCTCTGCGTTGGTGACTCCCACGACGCGCCAGGCGCCAGCGGCGTGGGTGTCGAGGAACGCGAGCAGCTTCTCGGCGCGCCAACGCCTGCGGGGTGGGTAGAAGGCGTCGGCAGGCAACGACACCTTAGCGGCCATCTCTATCTTGGCGTTGACGCGCGACGAAATCGCCTGGCTGACCACCTCGAGCAACGCCGGCTCGACATCACCCAGCGGAACCAGCCGAACGATGCGTTCGGCGCCGACCGCCACCAGCGGCAGGAACACCCACGTCAGCATCAAAGCGCGCATCTGATGGATGACGCCCACCCAAGCCGCGATGTTCCAGGCGTTCACAAACGACGCCAAATCATGCGGCCCGGTACCGCCCTTCGGCGTGCAGCACCCGGCCCTCTTTCTCAAGCTTGCCGAGAATCGCCAGCGTGCTGCGTTCGGCAATTGGCAACACGAAGGCGGTGACATCGTCGTACGCCCTAGGCACCAGCTCTTCGAGCGTCAGTGCGGTGTCGGTCAGCGCCCCAAGCACCTTTTCTTCGCGCCACAATCGATGCTTCAGGTACTCGGCGAGCTTTCCCGGGCCATCGGGAATCGCCGGCCCATGCGAGGGGTACAGCGTCGTCACCGGCAACGCCTCGAGCCGTCGCAGCTGCTCGAGGTAGTCGCTCATGTCACCTTCGGGAGGGTCGATGACGATTGTCCCGAAGCCCGCGACCATGTCGCCCACCACCGCGGCGCGAGAGGCCTCGTCGTACAGACAAACGTGTCCTCGGGCGTGACCGGGTGTGTGAAGCACCCGCCACCGCATATCCCCCAGCGCAATCACTTCTCCATCTGCGAGCAAATGGTCGGTCTTCACCGCGAGCCTGTCTGCGGTGCGCGGGTGGCTCCAAACCGGAACCTTCAGGCGGGCGACCAGTCGGGACAGCCCTCCGACGTGGTCCCCATGATGGTGCGTTAGCAACACCGCCTTGATGGTCGCGCCCTCCGCCTGCAGCTGTTGCATCAGCGTGACCAGGCGATCAGTCTGAGTGTCATCGATTGAGCCCGGGTCGACGACGAGCAGTTCCCGCGTTCCGAGCACATAGGCGTTGGTGTGCGTTGCCGGAGGCAGTGTCAGCGTCCGCAGGGGGAACAGCTTCACCCCTTGTTGAAACTCGATCCGCTCGGCAACGAAGTCGACCAGATGCGGGGGGTTCTTCAGCAACGCCTGCGCAGTCTCGACATCCCTGAAGGCTGCCATCACCGCCAACGCATACTGATTGGGAGGATGAAGCAATGCGGTGCCTTCGCGCCAGCGCCTCAGCGCCATCGCAGGAGCTATCCACTCGCCTTCCGACAGCTCGCCTGGCCACACCTCGGCGTCCTGCCCTGCAGGCGCTTCGACCAGAAAGAGGCGTGCATCGAACCGCATCGGAAGAAACGACGGGGTCGCCCACCTGCCCGCCTCGGCAAAGTCGGCCGCATGCAGCGACAGCTGATGGCGTTCGAGCAATTGGGCGAACGGCACCGTCTCTTCGAGCAGCTCGGTTCGCATCGTACTGATTTCATCGGGAGCCAACCGCCGCGACGTCCTCGCTTTGAGCAACCCTGTTTCTTCGAGCAGCTCGCGGGCCGCCGTCGCGATCAGCGCGGCAGCATCACCTGTCGCACCCTCGACCCGGATCGCGCGGTCCGCGGCGTCTACCTTGCCACCCGGGAAAGCGTAGAAGCCGCCCGCGAAGCGCAAGCGCTTCTCGCGCTTGATCCAGAACACCTCGGCGCCAGCGGCAACAAGGCGAAAACAGATCACCGCCGCGGCATCCCGCGTTGGAACTTCGGGTGCATCGAAAACCGGCATTCCCGGCAATGGCTCACTCATGACGCGACTCCCTTTGGAGCTGGCTGTTGAGTCAGCTTCGCCACCACCGGTCGCGCGGCTTCCGCATCGTCGGGGCGAACGTAGACCCGCGAGAGCAACACCGCGCTCGCATAGCGTTGGTACAGCGGGGTGTAGTCGGCAATCGAAGTCAGCCTGCCGCTCGAGACGTCGATGACGAACAGCGAAGGTCCCTTCCCGTCCTGGAAATATTTCGAAAGCACCCCCCGCGATTCCACCGAGAAGTGCTCGAGGCCCGCCTTCGTGAGCGCCGACGAGATGGCCATCAAGTCATAGCCGGTGTCACGTTCGGTGAATTCGGCGACCCGCTTGAAGCCGCGTCGGGTCACGATTCGATCTGCCCAGCGGTTCTTCGATCGCCGCAGCACGTGGTTCAGCTCGACGTCGTCACACAGCAAGAACGCCTCGGGATCCGCGGGAATCTCGAATTCGCCGGGCGACTCGTCGTAGTACCGCTTGAGCATGTGGTCGAAGCTCACCGACGTGTGGTGGAAGTAAACGGAAAGAAACATGTGGAACCGGCTCAACAGAAAATCTTCGAACGCAAACGCGGCCGCACGCGACAGCGCCAGCACCATCTTCCCGTCTGTCTTCGCTGCGTTGAGGTTCTGTACAATCCACTCGAAGTCATACCGGCCGTAGTTCACGCCCGTGTAGAAGCTGTCGCGCAGCAGGTAGTCCATGCGGTCTGCGTCGAGCTCGCCTGACACCAGACCGCGCAACAACGGCGACCAGTCGACGTTCCCTTCGCCGAACGGGTTCTGTCCGGGTGGCTCAAGCCCGGTGACAAGCGACGCGATGTGCGCGGCGGTCAGCGCGTGCGCGCTGAGCGCTTTGGACAAAATGGGGGTCAACGAGCTGTCCAACAAAATCTTCGCGGTGAAGTCCTCGTGCGAGGCCTGCTCGCCCTCGCCATCGTCGAACCAGGCCGGCAACTTGAGCAGGCTCTTGCGCGGAGCGATGTGTTCCGACGCGTGGCTGAACGGCATGTGCCCAAGGTCGTGGCACAAGACGGCCATTCGCACCGCCGCCCGGAAGCGGTCGTGTGCAGCCGGTGACAGCTTCGCGCCCGCGGCGACGGCGTCGAACAACCGCGAGGCCACGTGCATTGCTCCCAGCGAATGGGCGTGACGGGTGTGAGTGGCTCCGGGAAACGCGAGCTCGCCAAAACCGAGCTGCCGGATGTTGCGAAGCCGTTGGTAGAATCGACTGTCGATCACCGCAGTCTCTTCTTGGGTGACCCAAATCGTGCCGTGAATGGGATCTCGAATTCTCACGACCGCTCCTTACCGCCTTTGTGGCGAGCCTGGGTCGTGCTACTCGATGTCTACCCCACGTGCGCATC
>JANOHG010000382.1:0-4011 GCA_031406375.1 Archangiaceae bacterium
TGCTGACGCTGGTGTACCGCAAGCTGCTGGCATCTTCGACGTTCGCGATCGCTCCGACGTTGGCGCGGCTGGCTGACTCGCTTGAGGCGCGCATCAAGAGCGCGAAGCTATCGGCTGCCGCCGAGCTGTTCGTCGACGCCGAGGATGCGAAGAATTATTCGGAAGAGGCCGAAGAATGGGCCGACGAGCCATCGCGACCTGCGAGCGTGAAAACGCTGACCACCGAGCTGTTCGAGCTGCGCGCCTATGCCGACCGTGCCGCAAAAATCACCATCAACGCCAAGGGTGAGGCGCTCAAGCGCGCGTTGGATAGGGTGTTCACCGTCGCCCGGGCGCACCAGTGGCCTGAGAAGGCGGTGATCTTCACCGAGAGCAAGCGCACCCAGCAATACCTGTTCAACCTGCTGTCGGCGCACGGGTGGGAAGGAAAGATTGCGTTGTTGTCGGGCGACGCCGGAAGTCCTGAAGAACGTTCGGCGCTCGTCGAACGTTTCCGCAACTCGGCGCAGATTCTGCTCTCGACTGAAGCGGGCGCAGAAGGGTTGAACCTGCAGTTCTGCAATCTGGTGGTCAACTACGACCTGCCGTGGAACCCCCAGCGCGTCGAGCAGCGGATTGGGCGATGCCATCGTTATGGGCAGCAGCGCGACGTGTTGGTGCTCAACTTCCTCAACCGACAGAACGCCGCCGACGCGCGGCTCTACGAGCTGCTCGAGAAGAAGCTCAACCTCTTCGACGGCGTCTTTGGTGCATCCGATGAAATCCTCGGAGCGCTCGAAAACGGCGTCGACTTCGAGAAGCGGATCCTCGACATCTACCAATCATGTCGGCTGCCCGAAGAGATCAACGCCGCGTTCGAAGCTCTGCAAAAGGATCTTGAAACGCGCATCGACCTGCGGATGACGGAAGCGCGATCGCTGCTGCTCGAACGCTTCGACGGAGACGTTCGGCGGCGGCTGAAGATCGCCGGAGACCACGCGAAGGTGAAGGTCGGCGAGCGGGTGAAGTCTGCCGAGGCGCTCACCAACTCGGTGCTCGGCCAACGCTCTTCTGGCCGGCGAGCGCTGCAACACGCCGCCAAAGAAGTACGAATCCGTACCAACGACGCGGTCAGCTACCTTGCGCTCGACGCCTCGACCCTGCCCGGCAAGCTCGGGTCTCTTGCGGGCAAGGAAGGCTGGTGGTTCGCGTACCGGGTCGAGCTGTCGGGGCTGAAGGCTGAAGAGAAGGTGATGCACCTGGTGATGGTGCGAGAAGGCGACTCGTTTCGCGCGCTGTCGCGCAGTGACGCCGAACAGTTTCCGCGTCTGAGCGCGACCGAAGAGCAGACGCGCAAAAGCCCAGTGGTCTCGGTGACGCTCGAGCACGAGAAGGCGCTGGTCGCGGCCAAAGACGAGCTGGTGCGGGTCGCCGAACGAAGAAACGCGCTCGAGCTCGATTCGGCGCGCGAGCGCGCAGATAGGTTTGCCGAAGACTGCTTGCTACAGCCCCGCGCGGCGGTCTTGAAGGCGCGTGACGAGTGGGAAGCTGCGCGGCGCAAGGTGCTGACGATCGACGACTCGACCGAACGGCTGAAGCAGCGCGCGCATTCCGAACGGCTCGAGCGCGAGTACCGGAAGAAGCTGTCGACCCTGCGCCAGCAGGAAGAACAGAAGTACGCCGAGAAGGATCGCACCCTCGCCCAGCTGACGCAGAAGTCGAAGGTGATCGCGGGGCGATCGCTGATCGCTTCTGCGTACTTCTGGCTTCAATAGGACAAACGGTGCGGTTGGGTGATGGAACATCGAAGCTGCGCCGACCGTTCCACACGCCTACTGTCTGGCAGTAAGGGGTACCACCATGCGTTTTGCCGCGCTGCTTTGGGCGTTGTCGGCCTCCGTCGTTCACGCTGCGCCGTTGATCGTCACCGAGCTGCCTGAATCGCTGCGGCCGTGGACGAAGTGGGTGCTTCACGGGCAGGAAGAGCAGCTGTGCCCATTCATCCATGGCACCGAGTCTCGTCAATGCTCGTGGCCTGGGCGGGTCGAGCTGTCGCTGGACAGTCGCGGCGGTCGCTTCGTTCAGACCTTCAAGCTCTACGCAGAGCAGTGGGTTTTTCTGCCGGGCGAAGAGAAGCGCTGGCCACAAGACGTCAAGGTCGACGGCAAGGATGCGGTCGTGGCTACAAGAAGGGGGCACCCGTCGGTGTTTCTTCCCGAGGGAGACCACCTCATCACCGGCGACTTCTTCTGGGATGCGCCGCCCGAATCTCTGCAGGTGCCAGCCGACACAGCGCTGCTTGCGCTCACCCTGCGTGGAAAGAGCGTACCGAGCCCCAACCGCGAAGCAAGCGGCGCGCTGTTTCTGCAAAAGGAATCGGCTCCCAGCGCAGAAGCCGAACACTTCGAGATTCGCGTTCATCGCCGCGTCACCGATGAGATTCCGCTGCTGCTGACGACGCGAATCGAGCTGAACGTCGCCGGAAAAAGCCGTGAGGTGCTGTTGGGCCGCGCGCTGCCCGCAGGCTTCATTCCGATGTCGATTTCGTCCAACCTTCCGGCCCGGGTAGAGGCCGAAGGACGCGTTCGCGTACAGGCGCGTGCCGGAAGCTGGTGGGTTGAGCTGATCGCGAGGCACGAAGGCCCGGTGGCTGCGTTGAAGCGCCCGGACCCAGATGGGCTGTGGACGGAAGGGGAAGAGATTTGGGTCTTCGACGCGCGCCCTTTCCTGCGGCAAGTGCTCGTAGAAGGCGTCATTGCGGTGGACCCTCAGCAGACGACTTTGCCTGCAGACTGGAAGCGGCTGCCGGCCTACGCAATCGGCTCGACCGACACCGTCACGCTTTCCGAGCGGCGCAGGGGAGACGCAGACCCCGCGCCCGACGTGCTGAAGCTGTCACGCACGCTGTGGCTCGACTTCGATGGATCCGGCTACACCGTCAGCGACAAGGTCTCGGGGTCGCTGCATCGATCGTGGCGCTTGGACATGCAGCCGGGCACAGAGCTGGGGCGGGTCGTCGCCAGCGGCTCTGATCAATTCATCACTCGCCTGAAGGAAGGATCACCGGCTGGAGTCGAGCTGCGGCAGGGCTTGCTCAACCTCGAGGCCGACAGCCGAATCCTCGGAAAGGTCGGGCGAGTTCCCGCCGTCTCTTGGGATGCCGACTTTCACCAGGTCTCGGCGGTGCTCAACCTTCCACCTGGCTGGCGACTGTTCCACGCCTCGGGGGTCGATGAGGTGCGCGAGACGTGGGTGCACCAATGGAGCTTGCTCGAGCTGTTCTTAGTGTTGATCACCGCGCTCGCCTTCGGCCGGTTGTTTGGAATCGCCTGGGGAGCGACCGCGCTGGTGACGCTTGCGCTGTGCTTCCCCGAAGCCAACGCGCCTCAGTACGTTTGGCTCTTCGTGCTCGCGGGCGAAGCGCTGGTGCGCCTGCTTCCCGAAGGAAAGCTCAGTTGGGCGATGAAAATTTATCGGGCCGGAGCCTGGCTGACCCTGCTGGTGCCGATTACCCTGCCCTTCGTCGTCGAGCACGTTCGACAGGGAATGTACCCCGCGCTCGAACGCTCGCAGTCGATGGGCGGGGTGCTCAATCACTCGAGCTACAACCTCGAGAACGAGCAACAATACTCGCGCAACGCGCTGACCAGCTTCGACTCGAAGAACGACTCGGATGAAACGGATCGAAGCGAGTCCAACAAAGACGTCGAACAAGAAGAGCAACGGTTCGAATCCAACCTCCGCGGCATGGTCGGGAAGAAGATGGCGCCGCAACAGCAGGCGCAGAACCAACGCGTCAGTAAGCTGAAGTCGTTCAAACCGCAGGACTACGACAAGAGCGCGATCGTCCAGACGGGCCCTGGCCTGCCGCGTTGGAACTGGACTCGAGTCACGCTGGGGTTCTCGGGGCCGGTACAGCGCGAGCAACAGGTGAGCTTCTGGCTCATTGCTCCTTGGCTCAACATGATCCTCGCGTTCGTGCGGGTCGCGTTGCTGGCTGCGCTCGTGCTTCGGGTGCTGGGCTTTCCCGGC
>JANOHG010000483.1:0-2032 GCA_031406375.1 Archangiaceae bacterium
TCGGCCGGCTTCGTTCCCGCGGCGATCAACTTGTTCGCCTTGCCGATTTCCTCGTCGATGATGCCCTTGAACGCTTCGAAGGGCTGCGCTCCGACCAACTCGCGCCCATTGATGAAGAAGGTCGGGGTGCCGTTGGCGCCCACCGCGTTGCCTGCGGCCGAATCGGCCTCGACGCGCGCGGCGAACTTGTTGGTGTCGAGCGCGTTCTTGAACTTACCCAAGTCGAGCCCGAGTTCCTTCGCGTAGCTCTCGAGGTTCTGGCGATCCAAGGCGCCTTGGTTTGCGAACATCTTGTCGTGCATCGGCCAGAACTTGCCTTGCTCATTGGCGGCCATCGACGCCTGGGCAGCGATCTTCGCGTTGTTGTGGAATGGCAGCGGCTGGTGGCGGAACACCATCTTCACGTCTTTGCCGTAGGCGTCTTCAATCTGCTTCATCGTCGGGACGACGCGCGAGCAGAAGGGGCACTGGAAGTCGCTAAAGAGGACGATGGTGACCTTCGGGTCCTTCGCGCCCTTCGCGGGCGAGTCGGCCGGCACCTCGACCTTGCGAATCGCGGGAGCAGCCGGAGCCGCCGGTGGCGCAGCAGCCGGAGCATTAGCGAGGCCCTTCTCGAGCACCGCGGCGTAGATGGCTTCGGGTCGGGTACCCGCGCTGACAAGCGCCTGCGCCTTGGCCAATTCTTCGTCAATCACTGCCTTGAAGGCAGGTGCCGGCTGAGCGCCCGAGAGCTTGCGACCGTTGATGAAGAAGCAGGGGGTGCCGCTGGCGCCGAGCTGGCCCGCGAGCGCCTGGTCACGGGCGATGGTATCGTTGAACTTCGTCGAGGCGAGGTCTGCCTTCCATTTCTCGACGTTGAGGCCAATTTCCTTCGCATGCCGCTCGAACGTGTCGGCATCGAGGTTCTGCTGATTGGCGAACAACTTGTCGTGCATTTCCCAGTATTTGCCCTGCTCTCCGGCTGCCATCGCAGCGACCGCCGCCGGTTTCGCGTTCGGATGAAAGCCAAGTGGGTTCTGTTTCATCACCACCCGAATCTTTCCTTCGTACGCCTTTTCCATTTCGACGACTGTGTTGTGGCCGCGGCTGCAGAACGGGCACTGGTAATCGGAGAACTCGACGAGTGTGATGAGCGCATTGGCGGGGCCCTTCATCGGCGAGCCTTCGATTGGGACCTTGAAGACAGTTTGATCGCCGGTGGGTGCCGGGGCGGCAACCACAGCGGCAACCGGGGCAACGGGCGCTTGCTTCGTTCCCTCATCTTTGTTTGCGACACAACCGACCGCGCCGCTGAACAGAAGGGCGAAGAACACGTTGGATTTCATTTAAGTTTCTGCTCCTTGAAGAGGATTCCGCGCGGTAGATACCGCACACTTCAACACCACGTCCAAACGTCGCTGTAGAATGAAGCGAGCGCCCCCAGAGTTTCAGCGCCATGAACACAGCCCTACCACCCCAACGGGTAGACGCGCGGGGCCGCCCTTGCCCTTGGCCGATCATTGAGCTCGCCCGCGCGTTGAAGTCCTATACCCAGGTCGAGCTGTGGGCCGATGATCCGGCGGTACGCGCCGACCTGAAGAGCTTCTGTGAGGCAACCGGAGCCCGAACCTTGAACGTCGTGAGTGAAGGCATTCTTCTGAAGGCGGTGGTTACCCGATGACGATTCGAGAGCACGACTTCCCGCGCTCGGAAGATGAGGTGAGCGAAGAAGAACGCACTCTGCTGAGCGAGTTGAGGATGCTCGAGCAGGCAGCCCGCGGACTTCATGAGCGGTTGATGGGGGCCAGAGCGCAGCTGACCTTTGCCGAGTGCGCGGGGTTCAAGAATCCCGAACTCGCCCGGAAGCTCGCCAGCGCGGCGATTCCCACGCTGGACATGAAGCCGATTCGCGATCGGGCGGTGGCGGCACGCGCGGCCGCGCTCAGCGCGCGGGTCGAAAGCACCCAGCAACTGCGTCAGGGGCGAAAGGACTTCAAAGCTGAGCTCACCGACATCTCGCAGCATCTGGTTGTGGATGAGGCAAAGGTCGAGC
>JANOHG010000487.1:0-7614 GCA_031406375.1 Archangiaceae bacterium
CGGATCGAAACGCTGCGCAAGAAGCTCTCGGCACCGCTGCGGACCGCGGCCTTCGACGCCGCCACGATGCCCCCTGGCGCTACCGCCTTCGTCGCCGCCACGGTGCCGGTGAAGGTGGGGGCAGGTGAGGCGGCGGTCGAGATCCAGCTGCAGAGGGGAACCGTGATTTCCGGGCGGGTGCTCGACGAGTACGGTCGCCCAGCGCCGGGAGTCTCGGTGCTCGTCACGCCGACCAGCGACAGCGTGGTCGCCGACCACGACGGCAAGTTCGTTGCCAATGTTCCATCGCCCGGGCTCTATGAGTTGCACGCGCACCACTCGGATTGGGGCGGCGGAAACCTGAAAGTCACAGCGCCCAAGACCGGAGTCGATCTTCAGCTCGAGCCGCGCGCAGGCGCGCAGGTAACGGTGTCTGCTGCGGGCCGCCGCGTCGAAGGCGCCAGCGTCGTGATGTTCATCGAGAAGGAAGGCAGCTTTCGCAGCGATCGCCCGTCGGGTGCCGATGGGGTGGTGCTGATGCGAGGGTTGCCCGCGGGCTCGTTTTGGCTGGTCGCGTCGCATGACGATTACCTTCCGTCGGAACGCCAGCGGGTCGTGATCGAAGACGGGGTGCTGTCGAAGGTGAACGCCGAGCTGAAGCCAGGCGAAGCAGTCAGTGGAACGGTCGTTGATCAGGTCGGGGCCCCGGTAGGAGGAGTCTCGGTGAGTGTGGCTCCGCGCGGCGCCGAGCCGGTGGTGACCGACACCGCAGGGAAGTTCGAGATTCGTCCGCTGCGGCCAAAGAGCAACTACCTGGTGCGGGTCATTCAGCGGGGGCTCGCGCAGGCCGACCGGGTGGTGGGCATTGCAGGAGGGCCGCCGGTCAAGGTGGTGGTGCAGCGCGAGAAGGTCTTCAAAGGGCGGGTGCTCAGTGAAGGAAAGCCGCTGAAGCGATTTCGAATTGACGATCACGACGTCGAGAGTGCAGACGGCCGGTTCGAGCTTCCGCTGCCTTCGACCGAGGATCGGGTGATTTTCGCGGTCGAAGCTGCGGGTTATCAGCCGCTGATGGTCGACCGACCGATGACGCCGGATCTCGGAGACCTGGTGCTCGTAGCGGGGCCGACGCTGAGCGGAATCGTTCGCGATGAAGGCGGCGCACCGGTGCCCGACGCCGTGGTGGGGTGCGATGCGTGCGAGCAATCGGTTCGTTCGGGAGCCGACGGTCGCTTTTCGCTTGCGAGCCCTCCGTTCATTCATGAATTCACCGTGGTCGCGCGCAAAGGACGTCGGACGGGAACCAAGAACGCGGTGGCCGGCAGCGGGCCGATTGAAGTGCAGCTTCGTCCGGGAGTGCAGCTGACAGGCAGGGTTTGGCTGAGCGATGGGAAGCCAGGATCCGGCGTCGAGATTCAGGGCTTGCACGCCGATCGCAGCGAGCCGGTGTCGGTCGTCACTGGGCCTGACGGAACCTACGCGCTCGACCTTCCTCCGGGGATTTACCGGTTTGTCGTTACCGCTCCTGGCCTCGCCCGCACCGCGCTCGACCCGGTGGCGGTGATCGCAGAAGTCGGCGGTGAGCGCGCGAGCCTCGACTTTGGGCCGGCACCGGGCACCTCGTCGATCTCGGTGCAGGTGCGGCCTCAACGCGGGTACGCGCTGTGGCTGGTGCGCGGAAGCATCACCACCGTTGGCAATCCGCCTCTCGAGTTGCTGCGCGCGAGCTACGCGCAGCTCGTCTACCAGCCGACCGAAGAGCGGATCACTTTCCTCGGCTTGAGTCCGGGTCGCTACACCTTGGTGTGGGCGAACTTTCACGCCGAATCGCCGGGAGGCCCGATTGTCGAGCGCGTCGATGTTCCGGGCCGGGCCGAAGTGACGCTGGTACGATGAAGCGTCGGTTGTATCCGACGCGAAACGCTTTCACGCACGGGGCTGCTGGCTTAAGTGAACCTGGGTGATCGACCGTTCGTGGCTCAAAGGCCGTCGCATCGCGCTGGGTGTCGGCGGAGGAATCGCCGCGTACAAGGCCTGTGATCTGGTTCGCGAGCTTCGTCGTGCTGGAGCGCACGTTCGCGTCGCGATGACGCCCTCTGCCCGCGAGTTCATCACCCCGCTGACGATGCAAGCGCTGTCAGGGCACCCGGTGCTGACCGACAGCTTCGATCCCGTTCAGGAAACGAGCTTTGGCCACCTGCACCTCGCTCGCTGGGCAGACGCATTCGTCGTTGTGCCCGCGACCGCGGATCTGATCGCGCGGATCCGCGCTGGCATCGCCAACGATGTCGTCACGACTCCGCTGCTGGCGTTTCGCGGCCCGGTGTTGCTGGCTCCGGCGATGAACACCGCGATGTGGGAAAATGCGCGCACCCAAGAGAACCTGGCTGCCTTGCTCGTCGACGCTCGCCATCGAATGGTCGGGCCAGGCGTCGGGTTGCTTGCCGATGGTGACGTGGGCGCGGGCCGGCTTGCCGAGCTGAGCGAGCTGGTCGACGCGGTTGCACAGCTGGGATCTTCGGGATCGTTGTTTGGCAAGAAGGTGCTCATCACCGCAGGTCCGACGCGCGAGCACCTGGACCCGGTTCGTTTTCTCTCGAATCCGTCGACCGGAAAAATGGGACTGGCAATGGCAGAGGAAGCCCGCGCCCGCGGGGCGACCGTCACCGTGGTGTTGGGTCCCGTGGTGGGCGCGGTGCCCGACGGCTTCGAGGTGGTGCCGGTGACGACCGCCGAGCAGATGGCGCACGAGGTACTCTCTCGGGTCGATGAGGTGGACTTCTTTGTTGCTGCCGCAGCGGTGAGCGATTGGCGACCCACCAGCATCGCTGCGCAAAAGGTGAAGAAGGCCGATGCTCCTTCGACGCTGGCGTTGGTTCGCACGGCTGATGTTCTTGCGCAGGCGAGCGCGAGAGTTCACGCCGCACAGCGGCGCCCGCGGTTGATTGGATTCGCGGCAGAGACGCAGAACGTGCTCGACAACGCGCGCGAGAAGCTTTTGCGCAAGCAGCTCGACTTCATCGTCGCCAACGACGTGTCTGCGCCTGACGCGGGCTTCGGGGGCGATCGGAACCAGGTGGTGGTCCTCAGCGCGGCGGGAACTCAAACAGCGATCGCAGGCACGAAGCGGGAAGTCGCGACTGGAATTTGGGAATTGATCGGCGGGGCTAAAACATGACCGATGACGTCGCCGAGATTGCTGCCGAGCTTCGCAGGCACCTGGCATGGCAAGAAGCCGATGGCAGCAGGGTGATCTGGAAAGATCCGAACGCAACCGTGACCAGCGGCCCTGAGGCGAACGCGCGAGACGAAGGGGCAACCCGAAGCGTTGAGCGCGGAGCCAAGGACACCACCCCAGGGGTGGAAGCGAAGGTCAAAAGAATCGTCGCGGTGCCTTCGGTTCGCGACGAGCCGGGCGGTCGCCGTACCCTTGACGAGATTCGAGCTGAGCTGGGCGACTGTAAACGCTGCAAGCTCTGCGGCGGCCGCACGCAGATCGTCTTCGGCTCGGGGAACCCGCGCGCCGAACTGATGTTCGTCGGCGAAGCGCCCGGCGCTGACGAGGACAAACAAGGGGTGCCCTTCGTCGGCAAGGCGGGTCAGCTGCTGACGAAGATGATCGAAGCGATGAAGTTCACCCGCGACGACGTCTACATTTGCAACGTCGTCAAGTGTCGGCCGCCTGAAAACCGGAATCCCGAACCCGACGAGATCGCCGCGTGCGAGCCGTTCTTGAAGGCCCAGGTCGAAAGCGTTCGACCCAAGGTGATCGTCACCCTGGGGAAGTTCGCCGCTCAGACGTTGCTGAAAGATTCGACTGCGATCACCCGGATGCGCGGCCAGTGGAGAGAGTACGAGGGGATTTCGCTGATGCCGACGTTCCACCCGGCATACCTGCTGCGCGTTCCGACCGAGAAGAAGCTCGCGTGGGGAGATCTTCAGGAAGTGATGAAGAAGCTGGGGAGGACGAAATAAATGAAGGGCAGCGTGCAAGTGTTCCAGGTGTTCGCAGGATCTCTCGAGGGTAATCCGCTGGGTGATTCGTCGACCCGAGCAACCCCGGTTTATTTGCCTTCGGGGTACGCCGAGAACCCCAGTGAGCGTTACCCAGTGGTGTATTTCCTACACGGCTTTACCGGTTCCGGCATCGCGTGGCTCAATACCTCGCCGTTCACGCACAACGTTCCTGAACGACTTGATGCGATGATCGCCAGCAACGCGATTCCTCCGTGCATCGGAGTTTTCATCGATGGCTGGAGCTCGTTGGGCGGCAGCCAGTGGATGAACAGCGAAGGCATCGGTCAATACCGGAACTACGTCGCCCGAGACATCGTGCTGTGGGCGGATCGCACCTTGCGTACCATCGCCAAAGGCTCAGCGCGCGCGCTGGTCGGCAAGAGCTCTGGGGGGTATGGGGCGATGGTCATCTCGCGCTTCCATCCCGAGATTTTCCAGCACGTCGGCGTTCACTCGGGTGATGCAGGCTTCGAGTACTGCTACTTGCACGAGCTGCCAATGGCGTTGGGCCCGCTCACCAAAGCGGGAGGCATCGAGCCCTGGTTTCGCGATTTCAAAGAGCGCGCGATCGCCACCAAGATGCGCGGCGATGATCATACGGTGATCAACATGCTCGCGATGGCGGCGGCCTATTCCCCGAGGAAGGGAGAGCCGCTGGGAATCGAGCTGCCGGTGGATCTGCAGACCGGGCGCTTGAAGATCGAGACGTGGAACCGCTGGCTCGTGCACGACCCGGTGCGCTTCGTGCCCAAGCATCTCGACAGCTATCGAAAATTGAAGAGCCTGTTCATCGATTGCGGAGCGAAGGACGAGTTCAACCTTCGCTGGGGCGCGCGGATCGTGGTGGAAGAGCTGAAGCAGGGCGGGGTTGAGCAGCTGATTCACGAAGAGTTCGACGACGGTCACATGAACGTGAACTACCGGTTCGAACGATCGCTGCGACACCTGGTTCCTCGCCTGGATCGCAGCTGAAAAAGCGTGGGTGCCGGGGTCGCAAAGTCGGTCAGATGAAAGCAAAATGAATTTCGCCTAAAATTCCCCTCTCTTCGACCCCATGCTCGACGCGGTCATTGGCCTTGCAGCGCCGTGCAGGTCGAGAATTCCCGAACCACCTCGCTGACCGTCTGCGGGCCGAAGCGGGCGGCGAGAAGCCACTTCGTCGTCGCATGCTCAGGCAGGGCAGCCCACAGCGCTTCAAGGCTTCCTGCGTGTCGAGAGATCTCACGAACCAACCGGGCCGATCGCGCGTAGCCCGCTGCACGGACGTCTGCGTCGCGATCGAGGATCATCGCGTCCAGCTTGAGCCGCTGGCCGGGCCGCGAACAGCCGATGAGGCTCAGTGGTTGGGTGCCTTCACCCGCCAGCAGCGCTGCGAAGCCCTCGATGAACCAGCGCGGCAGCCGCTTTCCGGCGTGGCTCAACAGCGCCAGGTGGGCAACCTCGTGCAGCGCTACCTGGTCGAGATCCTCGAAGCGCGAGGTGACGCTTGCAGGCGCGAAGATGATTTCATCGTCGATTACCCCCGCTGCGGCGGCGAACGGCAAGCCCGTCAGCCGCGACAGCTCTTCAGTCGAAGCGGTCACCCGCGCGCGAATCTCGAGCTGTTGGGCACCGACGAATGACGGCAGCCGCGAAGCAGCCCGCTCGAGAGCGGCGGCGATTCGGGTGGCCTCCGCCTGCTGCCCTTCGTGCCGAACGCGGATCGCTTTGGTTTGAACTTCGGCGCCCACCACCAGCCAAAGCACGCCGCTAATCCAGGGGCCCAAGCGCGCCTCCCGGGAAGTAGTGGCGAAGAATCTTCCGGTAGTCGTAGCCCGCACGGGCGAGGGCGCGCGCACCGTACTGGCACAGGCCCACTCCGTGACCGAGGCCGTTGCCTTCGAAGAGCACCTGGCCGCCTCTCTGGGTCGCCCGAACTTTCATGCTCTTGAGTTTTTGAAAGCCCAGCGCGCGGCCGACCCGGGCCTGAAAGGCGTTTCCACTCAGCGGTACCCCGAAGGACTCCAACTCGAGCACCGTGCCCTGCGAATCGCGCCGGCGCGGAAGAAATGCGGGGCCAGTCTCGGGAACCCCAAGCGCCGCAGCCAACTGTGAACGGGAAACGGTCCAGCTCCAGCGGAAGTGGGGCGAGTCGCCGCACAACGGCTTCTTGTCCGGGCCGACATCCGCGATTGCAGGCAGCGCAAAGTCTTCCTTGAAGACGTCGGAGGGCGTGCTGGTGCCGCCTCCGCAGGTCGAATGAAAAAACGTCGGCTCGACCTTTCCCTGATGGCGCACCACCTGGCCGTGGGTGGCGACGACCGCGTGGTCGGACTCTGCGCGCTCGTCGTCGCGTCCCCGGTAAAGCTGGCAATGGGTCAGGTCGCACAGATCATAGCCTGCCTGCTGGTGTCGCCCACGGCCGGCGAAGGCGTAAGTTCGAGAGACCACCGCCTGGGCCTCGAGCGCGGCGGGCAGTCCGGCCAGTTGCTCACCCCCGACTACGCCACGCAGGTATTCCTCGGTTCGTACCTGGTTGACGAACATCAGCTGGCCGTCGCGAACCGAAGCGCTGATCGCTCCGTGAAACCGGCGGCGCTTCCCGTTTACTTCAAGCTCGACTCCCTCTCCTGGCGCGACGAGCTCACGGCAGCGCAGGTTGGGGCCGCCGAGGTCGATCAGCCCCGAGTAGATTTCCAGCCGCGCACTCTGGCGTCGAAGTGGGCGACCGTCGCAGCGCAGCTGACCGTCTTGGCTGTTGATCACCGCGCGGTCGGGTCGCGCCTTCTCGAGCACCCGCACCTTAAGCTGCCCAAATGGCGCCGGTACGGGCATTGGGTCCGCTTCGAATCCAAGCGCCACCCGAAGCAGCGCGACGCCGGGCTGCGCGGCCTCGACGGCGCCCTTGCCGTTGTCGGCAAAGACCACTACCGCGTACTTCGGCTCAGCAAACGGAGCGAAGCCAACGAACCACGCGTGGGTCCTAAACCCGTGCTCCCAGCGCGCGGTGCCCGTCTTGCCGGCTCCGTTGACGGTGGCCAGCTGGGTGGTTCCCAGCGTCCCGGTCTCAGCCGCCTGTCGCATCGCTTCGCGCAGAAAGTCGACCGCTGCTCCGTTCGTCATCCGCATTCCACTGCGTCCGACCTGCGCTGCGTCGACCTTCAGCGACTTGGCATGCCCCCGGCCGGCGATCGCCGCTGTCAGCGCGAGCAGCTGCAAGGGCGTCGCCCGGGCTTGGTAGCCGTCTCCGGCGGCGAGCGTGATGAGCTCTTGAGCAGTGAGGGCAACCGGGAGCTCGCCCTCTTCCTCGCCTTCGAGTCCTGAGCCGGTGGCTCGACCGAAGCCCAGATCGCGCGCGGCACTCAGGAATGCTTCCGGCTGAAGCTTCGTACCCAGGTGGTTGAAGTAGAGGTTGCACGAGTCCGCGAGCGCGCGGGCGAGATCCACCGCGCCGTGACCCTCGGAAGTCCAGCAGGTGCGGCGTTCTTTGGCGATGGTCGCCACGCCCGAGCAGCGTTCGACCTTCGAGGGGTCGATGCCAGCACCCAGCGCGGCGTAGGTCGAGACCAGCTTGAAAACGCTGCCCGGTGGGAAGCTTCGGGACAGCACCGCAGGGTGGTGGGTGAGCACCAGCAAGCCGGT
>JANOHG010000514.1:0-1910 GCA_031406375.1 Archangiaceae bacterium
CACTTCATGGCCCTGCTCTTTTAGCAGTGCTGCAGCAGCCGAAGAGTCCACCCCACCGCTCATGGCAATCACGTAACGCATTGTTGATTCGACCCTTGGAAACCCTAGTTCCTGAAACCTTTCCCACAGGACACCTACATCAAACAGCGGGTTGATGCATTTTGCGTCACCACGGGGATTGCGGGGGACATGGCCGCAAGTTGCTGAATTTATTCTGGTTCTCGAAGTTCTCCACACCTGCATTCCGAAACTTGGTGTTTCCGACGAGCGGCTAAGGAGTTTCCAACCCTCGGCCTGTTGGAAAAGGTGTGGATAACTTTAAGACCGAAATCCGGCCAACAATCGACGCAAAGAATCTGCTGTGTTTTTCGCGGGATCTGTCAGCACCTGATCCATCAAAAACCGCGTCGCTTCTCCGACGATCGGGCCGGGTCCAGTGTCGAGAGCAGCCATGATTTCCGCGCCATGAAGGGCGAGCTGCCGAGGAACCAGCGGATCCCCGCGCAGTCGATCGATCCGCGGACGAAGCTTGCCGACTTCGTGTCCGACAGCCTCGCAAACCGCCAGTTGCTGCGCGACCGAGTCTGGCTCGGCGCCAATGTCACGGATCCAGATCCTCACTTCTTTGTCGGGTGCCTCTGAAACAGGGGGAACCTGGTGCGCAATCAGCGAGCTGATTCGCTTGATCGACGCCGTCGGCAACTTCAGCCTTTCGAGTACCTCGAGCGAATGGGAGGATTGCGCCAGGAGCACCGCAACCCTCGCGTCGACCTGTGTCGGTGTGCGTACGACCGCTGCGAAATCGGCGTTCAGCGCCTCGGGAAGAAACGCTGCCAGCAGGCCAGACGAGGCGAGCAGCTGAAATCCACGCACCAGCTGCGGCGAGAGCAGGATTTTGAGGACTTCCTCGCGTACCCGCTCGATCGCGACCTTCTTGAAGACCGGAATCGTTGGGGGAATCGCTGCCTCAGTCAAGGGGTCGAGCGTGAAGTCGAGCACGGTTGCAAAGCGAACCGCGCGCAGGCAACGCAGCCCATCTTCATTGAACCGTTCAACCGCACTTCGAACGCAGCGAACCACTTTGCGCTTGAGGTCCTCTTGTCCGCCAAATGGGTCGACGAGCCGCTGGGTGAACGGGTCGAAGGCCATCGCATTGATGGTGAAGTCGCGCCGCGAGAGATCGGCCTCGACGTCGGTATGAAATTCGACCTTCTCGGGCCGACGGCCGTCAACGTAGTTGCCTTCGGTGCGAAAGGTGGTGACCTCGACCTGTTGTTTGTCGATCAGCACCGTCACGGTGCCGTGCTGAATGCCAGTGGGGATCACGCGTTTGAATACGCCCTGAACCTGGGTGGGCAACGCGCTGGTGGCGACGTCAAAGTCTTTGGCAGTCGCACCCCGCATCATGTCGCGCACACACCCGCCCACCAGAAACGCCTGATGCCCAGCTCCCTGCAGGGCCCGGACAACCTCGAGGACCGAAGACGGAATGGTGAAGGAACTCAAAGTGACCCCGGTGCGGATCGAACGCACGACCTACAGTTTAGGAAACTGCCGCTCTGTCCAACTGAGCTACGGGGTCTTTTCGACGAGCGCTCTATATCAGCGACGCCACTCAAGGGGCACCGCCTCGAAACTGGCTTGGCGTTCGAGCTCATGGAGCTCTTCCTTTGCGCGCACAAGCCCAATGCGGTTCTTCTCGAGGCGGAGCTTTGCCTGCTCGTACTCCGGGTTGACGATTTGAATGCATGAGTTGAACGGCCTGACGTGAGCGTGTTGGGGAAGGTGGCCCACTTGTGCGGAAACGCCCTTCGGCCCCACCACAACCGAAGCGCCGCTGCGTGGTGGGGCCATGGTGCCGACGTAGGCCGGCGCGCACGAGTAGCTGACCGCCGCGGGCAAGCCGTTGA
>JANOHG010000558.1:0-5196 GCA_031406375.1 Archangiaceae bacterium
ATGAACTTCGTCCAGCTCGCGATCGGCAAATGGCTCGTGGCGTAGAGCGGCTTCCACTTCGGTCGACCCCACGGCGCGCGGGCTGCGCGCTTCGGCCATCCAGGGTGAAGCGCGAGAGCCGGAACTCGTCGGCCGCCGTCACGTACACCTCTTCTGCGCCCTGGTGAATTGTCTGAACGATGGGCACCTGGCCAGCCCGGAAATCGAGCACGTTCAACAGCTCGGGTACATCGACATGCTTGGGGGTCAGCCCTCCACGCAGCACATTGTCAGAATTGGCCATCACTTCGACACCGAGCCCGCCCAGGTACGCGTGCAGATTTCCCGCCGGCAGGTAGATGGCCTCGCCGGGCTTGAGCTCGAGGTAGTTGAGCAACAGCGCGCTGACGATGCCGACGTCGCCCGGGTAGAGCTTCTGCAGTGCAATCGCGTTCGAGCACTCGTCTTCCCACTTGCCGGTGTGTTTCTGGCACGCCAGGACAACTGCCTCGACCAGCGCGGTCGCTTCGGGCCGCGAGCGCGACATCAACCACTCGAACGCCTGCTTGAGCCCACCCTGGATGCGCGTCGCGAGCGCGCGCTGCCCCAACGCCTCGAAGAGGTTTGCGGTGTCATCGACGGCGCGAAATCCGCACAACGCCTTGAACGCAGTCACTGCGCACAACAGCTCAGGCTTGTGGTTCGGGTCCTTGTAATTGCGGTTTGGCGCGGTCAACGGAATTCCCGACGCGTTCTCTCGCTCGAAACCCTCACGCGCCTGCATCAGACTCGGGTGCGCCTGCAGTGACAGCGGCTGCGCGGCGGCGAGCAGCTTCAGCAGGTAGGGAAGCTTTTGGCCGTAGCGCTGGATGACGCGCGGCCCCAGCATGGCTTCGGGCGCGCTTTCAATCAGCTCAATCAGGCTGCGGTTGCCAATCCGGGACGGAGCGAGAGGGTGGGCGCCCATCCACAGCTCGGCTTCGGGACTGGCGGAAGGTGACCGGCCGCAGACGCGTGCGATCAGCTCCTTCGAACCCCATGCATAGGTCTGGATGACGTTGGTCAGGCGCTCCATGAGGTTCGGTCTTCTTGCGAACCCGGAACTCGAGTCCTCTGAGTTTCTCCTCGAAATGCCCCAGCCATCCGTGCAGGCATGTCTGGCCGACACGCTACTCACGCAAACTGTCGCACTGCAGTCCTGCAGTCCAGAGCTACCGCATCTACGTCGCCTTCTCCCAACTCCCTCGACCGAAAGCCCGTTTGATTGGCTTATCGGTCAAGGAACTCTACGTCTCGAGTCTGATGGAGAACCCATGGGCTCCCGGCGCGGTGAATCAGCACTGCGAGGCGAATCAGGTCCCACTGCCCGTGGTGATCGAATCCATGAATGCGATGGGCTTCGTCGAGTGCGCGCAGCTGCCCTGGGGAAGGCCCCTATTCGAGGGTGATGTGTTCGGCAAGCGGGTGAAGGTCGCCGCGTACACCGAGCCCTCGGTCGGCTGGGAGCGCACGCACGGTCTGGTGCGCTCATGGAACCTGCTCGCCGATGGCACTTGCCTCGCCTCACTCGAGGATCCTGCTTCGGTACTCGAGCCGTGAAGCTCGACGCATTCCTCCAGCTTCAGGGCGAACTGCGTGCGTCGCGGCCTTGGTTGGGTGGAGGCGGTGCCGGTGCTGACCCGGTGCTGGCATTCAAGCTGCCGAACTCATCAATGCGAGTGCACAGTTTTACTTTGGAGACGCAGAATGAATTTGAAGACCCTAGCTGCATGCGCAGCAATCGGACTGTCAATGGCGACTCCAGCAATTGCCGCGCCGAGACCGCATGTCAGGGCAACCAATTGCGCGGTGGAAGCGCTGGTTTGCACTCTTCCAGCGGCGGCGACGCATCTCAAGTGCTGCAGGCCGTACGCCAGATTGCACTCAAAACGCCCCTCCGGTGTATTGGCTGCATGATGCGTTTCGCTCTTCTTCTCCTCGCCCTCGTTCTGATCTCGGCCTGCAGTTCTGGCGGCGCGGCCGCCTGCGGACCTTCCCAGTGCAATGGCTGCTGCGACGCGAGCGGTGTGTGCCAGCCCGGCACGTCGACCTCCGCCTGCGGCAAGTCCGGCAACGCCTGCGACACCTGCGTTGGCGTGCAGGTCTGCGGCGCGACCGCCACGTGCGGCCCCGCCGCTTGCGTCCCCCAGACGTGCGGCTCACTCAACTGCGGCGAAGTGAATGATGGCTGCGGTGGAACGCTGTCGTGCGGTGTCTGCGGCGCTGGCCAGAGCTGCGGCGCGGGCGGGACGGCGAACGTCTGCGGCAACGGCACCTGCACTCCGAAGACTTGCGCGAGCGCGGGTGCCACGTGCGGCAAGCTCTCGGATGGCTGCTCGGTTCTGCTGGAGTGCGGCACCTGCGCGGCCGGCCTCACCTGCGGCGGAGGTGGCCCCAACCTCTGCGGCAGCTGCGTTCCCAAGACCTGCTCCGAGCTCGGAAAGAACTGTGGCCCCGCCAGCGACGGCTGCGGCGGCATGGTCTCCTGCGGCGCGTGCACCGTCGCGGGCCAGAGCTGCGGCGGCGGTGGCACCGCAGGCGTGTGCGGCGCGGGCGCGTGCATGCCGAAGACGTGCGCCGAGCTGGGCAAGAACTGCGACGCCGTTCCCGACGGCTGCGGCAACGCGCTCGCGTGCGGCACCTGCCCCGGATTCCTCACCTGCGGCGGCGCCGGCACCACCAACGTCTGCGGAGCGGTCTGCGCGCTCAGCTGCCCTTCCGGCTACTCGTGCGATCAGGGTGTGTGCCGCAACGGCACGCCCACCAACCTCACCCTCGACGTGAAAACGTTCGATGTCGCGGGCGTCGTCACCCTCAACGGCGCACAGCCCACCTCCACCTGCGGGAGCGCGGATCGCGCGTACGTCTATTTCTCAGACTCGACCCAGGGTTACGGGTTCAACGTCCCGGTTCCCTGCAACAACACGACAACGCCCTTCACCTTCAGCGGAAAGATCTACAAGGGCACCTACAAAGTCGCAGTGCGGGGCAGCTCGTCGAACCTCCCGACGGTGGACTACGTGGCGATCGCGTCACTGGCGATCAGCGCCAACCAGACCGGGCTGAAGCTGGACGTGAAGACGTTCGATGTCGCGGGGACCGTCACGCTCAACGGCGCCCAGCCGACGTCGACCTGCGGCAGCGCGGATCGCGCGTACGTCGACTTCGTCGAGACCACCAAGGGCTACGCCTTCAGTGTCCCCGTTCCCTGCAACGGCACCACGACGCCGTTCGCGTTCAGCGGCAAGGTGTTCCAGGGCACTTACAAAGTCTCCGTTCGAGGCAGCTCGTCGAATCTCCCGGAGGTGGACTTCGTCGCGCTGCCGTCGCTGGCCGTGATGGCGAACCAGACCGGACTGATGCTGGACGTGAAGACGTTCGACGTGGCGGGG
Organism: Archangiaceae bacterium; assembly: GCA_031406375.1. Taxonomy (GTDB): domain Bacteria; phylum Myxococcota; class Myxococcia; order Myxococcales; family Myxococcaceae; genus JAGSPQ01. The sequence continues at coordinate 3,411 of JANOHG010000558.1, forward strand.
ACCGTCACGCTCAACGGCGCCCAGCCGACGTCGACCTGCGGCAGCGCGGATCGCGCGTACGTCGACTTCACCGAGGCCGCGAAGGGCTACACCTTCGCTGTCCCCGTTCCCTGCAACGGCACCACGACGCCATTCACGTTCAGCGGCAAGGTGTTCCAGGGCACGTACAAGGTGTCGGTGCGCGGCAGTTCGTCGAACCTGCCGACGGTCGCGTTCGACGTGTCCCCGTCGCTCGCGATCAGCGCCCACCAGACCGGGATGATGCTCGACGTAAAGACGTTCGACGTGTCCGGGACCATCACGCTCAACGGAGCGCAACCGACGTCGACGTGCGGCTCGGCCGATCGCGCGTACGTTGACTTCGCCGAGACCACGAAGGGCTACCGCCTCAGCATCCCGGTTCCCTGCAACGGCACGACGACACCGTTCACCTTCAGCGCCAAGGTGTTCCCGGGCACGTACGGGGTGGCGGTGCGTGGCGGCTCGTCGAACCTGCCGACTGTTCCCTTCGAGGTGCTCGGTTCGCTCGCAGTCACCGCCAACAAGACCGCGCTGCTGCTCGACGTGAAGACTTTCGACGTGTCGGGGCTCGTCACCCTCAACGGCGCGCAGCCCATGTCGACCTGCGGAAGCGCCGATCGCGCATATGTCACGTTCGCCGACGCGACGAAGGGCTACAGCTTCAGCATCCCGGTTCCCTGCAACGGGACCACGACCCCGTTTGCGTTCAGCGGCAAGGTGTACCAGGGCAATTACAAAGTCTCGGTGCGAGGCGGCTCGTCCAACATCCCCACGGTCGCCTACGAAGTGCTCGCGTCCCTCGCGGTGAATGCGAACCCGTCAGCGTTGATGCTCGACGTGAAGACCTTCGACGTCACCGGATTTGTCACCCTCAACGGCGCCCAGCCCACCTCGACCTGCGGCTCTGCCGACCGCGCCTACGTCGAATTCACCGACTGGGGCCGCGGCTACATTTTCGACATTCCGGTGCCGTGCAACGGCACGACGACGCCCTTCACGTTCAGCGGGAAGGTGTACCTGGGAACCTACCGAGTGTCCGTGCGCGGCAGTTCGTCGAACCTCCCGACGGTTCCGTACGTCGTCGTCGATCGACTTGCGGTTCCCTGAAGTCGAACAACTGCGCGGAACGCTTCTTCGCGGTGGTGGATGAGCGGGACCCGAAGCATCGGATCCCGCCATCACACCCAACACTTACAGGTTCAGCTTCGAATTCGTCGCGTAGGCCTTGAGGATGTCGGCCTGCGCGCTGGGAATCGACTTCCCGCGCTGGGCGTCAACCTGATGAATGAACCGGGGAAAGGGGCCGCATGGTGATGGCAAAGCCGGGTCGTCATCGCAGCCCGTTCATGTCGAAGGGCTCCACGACATCGTGCAGGTCGCCATGGGATACGACGGCACGTGCGCCCTGCAGCGCACCGCAGACCTGTGGTGTTGTCGACTCGCCGCCGTGAAGCTCGGTCGAGCCGATGTTCACCTTCCCTTCGGTGCAGACGAGGATCTCGACCCCACGGCGCGCGGGCTGCGCGCTTCTGGCCGACACGCTACTCACGCAAACTGTCGCACTGCAGTCCTGCAGTCCAGAGCTACCGCATCTACGTCGCCTTCTCCCAACTCCCTCGACCGAAAGCCCGTTTGATTGGCTTATCGGTCGAAACGAATTCAAATGGTGAAGATTCCTGAGCAGGCCGCGACGGCGTGGTCAGCGCTCGACGGCTTCTCGAAAGCCAGTCCGGCTTGCCCGAGAAGCACCGGGGCGAGATCGGAG
>JANOHG010000560.1:0-2446 GCA_031406375.1 Archangiaceae bacterium
GCAACGGCTCGACCGCGCCGCCGCCACGAGCTCCGCTCAACATCGACGTCCGCGAAGAGGCCACGCGGTTGGGAGATGGGTTGACCGAGTTGACCCGCATCCTCGCCACCCAAGGAAAGACCTGGCCAGGCGGCAAGGTGAAGGTGGTTCGAGGTAAGGATTTCACCGACTGGAAGCTCTTGGCGCCCGACGATTCGGTGCGCTGGTTCACGAGACTGCTGCAGCCCGAGCTCGACGCTCTGGTCTTCACGGATGACTTGTTCGAACTGCTGCGCGGCACCGAGCGCGGGTTTCACGCTTTGCAGGGTTCGTTCGCGCAGAAACTCGGCCCGACCTCTGGGCACGAGTATTCGGAAGAAGACCAGATGCTGAGCCTCACTGGCGCCAATAGGGTGGTTCGCGCACCCGCACAGCTGATTGGCAGCTACACCCGCGAGAATTTTCTCTGGGTCTGGGGTTGGGCGGTCGAAGAGCTGGCGCCTCCGTGTTGCGAAAAGGTGAGGCGGGTGTGCGACCCAGAGTCTCTTCAGCCTGGGCTGTCTGCGCTTTGGCGCGACCACTTTCATTGCGATGAAGGGTTTGCCTGGGCGCTGGCGGCGCATGTCACCGTCGCGATCGGCGCGCGAGGGCTGGTGCGTGCTCAGAGCCCCGGGCTCCCCGTCATTGTCCTCTATGCTGTGATGGAGAACCCAGCATAAGGTACGGGAGATGCGGCTTTCGTTGATGGCCTGTCTTCTTTCCTCGGCGGTCTCCAGCGCCGCAGATGTCACTGTCGACACCTCGCTGGGCCGGCGGCCGATCTCTCCGCTGATTTACGGAATCAACTTCGGCACCGATGCGCAGGCAATGCGCATTGGTGCGACGATTCGTCGCTTCGGCGGAAACAGCTGGAGCCGCTACAACTGGAAAGCTTCGACCACCAACGAAGGTGGCGACATCCACTACTACAAGAACCTCCTCTTTCCGTCGCCCGACGCTGGAACGGTTCCCGATTACGCAGATCGGTTCATCCAGGGTTCGCGAGCAAGCGGCATGCACACGCTGCTCGAGGTCCCGATGATCGGGTGGGTCGCGAAGCCCGGCAGCTCAGCAGGGATTCCATTCGCCTGCGGATTCAAGGTCAGTGTTCATGGCGCTCAAGATTCGGTTGATCCGAGTGATCCAAACTGCGGCAACGGTTTTCGACCCAACGACGCGGGCGTGATTTTGGGCAACGATCCGTTCGAGACCTCGATTCCGATTGATGCGGGCTTCGTGTTCGAGTGGGTGCAGCACCTGGTGTCGACCCACGGCAGTTCGACCGATGGCGGCGTGCGTTTCTACAACCTTGGAAACCAGCCAGCGCTGTGGCACCAAACGCATCGCGACGTTCACCCTCAGCGCGCAAGTTACGTCGAAATTCGTGAGAAGTTTCAGCAGTACGCGACCGCGGTGAAAAACGCAGATCCCGGCGCGTTGACTCTGGGCCCGGCCGCCTGGGGTTGGCTCGAATACTTCAACAGCGCGAACTTCGATGCCGCAGATGCGGGCCTCGACTTCACCCCGTTTTACCTGCGCCAGGCGCAAGCCTTCTCTGCATCAAGCGGGAGGCGGATGCTCGACTATCTCGATTTCCACATTTATCCGCAGGCGCTGGGCGTCACCAGCGGAACAACCGACGCGGTCACGAATGCGCTGCGGCTGCGCTCGACGCGAATCCTCTGGGATCTGACCTACAGCGTCGAAAGCTGGGAAGTTTGCTGTGGTCCTTCGGAACAGCAGATCTTGAATCGAATGAAAGCGTGGATCGCCTCAGAGTACCCGGGGACGAAGCTCGCGATCTCGAGCTACTACTTCGGGGCGCTCCACCATGTGAATGGAGCGCTGACCCAGGCAGAGGTGCTCGCCATCTTTGGGCGTGAAGGCGTCGACCTGGCCGCGCTCGAACCACCGTTGCCAGACAACGAAATCGGAGAAGACGCGTTCAAGCTGTTCAGGAACTTTGACGGTGTGGGAGGTCAGTTCGGAAACACCTCGGTCTCGGCCGCGAGTACGTCACCAAACGTCGTCAGCGCCTACGCTGCGTACGACCTGGCTGGTCACGTCACGGTGGTGTTGATCAACAAGGATCCATTGGCGACTCAACCCGTCAACCTCACCTTCTTGGGCGTGAACGGATCGGGCGCGTGGCGCGGTTTTAGTTTCGGAGCGAGCGGCCGCCTCGGTGCAGCAGGCAGTGGCGCAGTGACAGGAGGGTCGCTGCAGCTGATGCTCCCAGCCTCAACGGCGCAAGTGATCGAGTTCACCCCGACGGGCGGAGTCCCTGCCGACGCAGGATTTCCAGATGCGGGCTTCGACGGTGGCTCAGGAGGTGGAGCAGGTGGGGGCTCAGGAGTCGGCGGCGGTGCAGGAGCCGGCGGTGGTACAGGAGCCGGCGGCGGTGCAGGAGTCGGCGGCGGTGCAGGAG
>JANOHG010000713.1:0-17098 GCA_031406375.1 Archangiaceae bacterium
GCGGGTCCTTGAGGCCGGCGAACTTCTCGAGCAGCGACGCAGTGACCCGAGCGGCCTTCTTCATCCCTGCTGTCGATCACACCAGGCCCCGAATCGCAATGCGGGGGTGGTCCCGGAGACCTCGAAGGCCCAGCTTACTTAATTAAGTAAGCTGCCCTTTGCCCTCCACCGGAGCGGATACCCCACTCGATTCCGAGGCGTTTTCCGCCCCAACCGATCGCAACTACTCAAAGTGCCGCTGGTTAAGATGCGATCGCCCTGACGAGACCCGGCGCGCGAACACGCTGTTGACGGGCGTCAACGTCCTGGGTCGCTCGTGGTGTGGATCTGAGGCCAAGCGCAATGCCTCCGATCAGTGCGAACGGCGCTTTTTCCTCGCGGAGGATCTCAATCGCAGCCGTGGTCGCGCGTTCGAGCCTCGAGGCCACTCGACCCGTTGCAGACTTGCGCTCACGGGCAGAGGTCTTTCGAGGAGCCATTGATCAACCATTCTCCAGATTCGTTTCGAGCTCAGACGGGGGTGTTGACTCCGAAACCTCGAATACAGGAGGTCAAGGCTCAAGTCGAAGAGCTCGAACACGACGCCGAGACGCTCGTGTACGGGAGGCAGAGGGGCCAGAAGCACGGACGCAGCGTAGCCCTGATGGTGTCGGTCTGCGTCTTTTGATGCACAGGCAACCCCCGACGTCGAGTGCGGCAACCAGGCCGCTGGCAGCGCGCCCAAGTCGCTCACTCAATCCCGCGGCTCATTGCTCGGGCGGCTGAGGCGAAGCGGGACGAAGCATCTGGGTCTTGCGGCGGTGCTTGTGCTCCGCCTCATCCACCGAGTGCGAGCTGAAGAGATCGTGATCGCGCTTGGCGCGTCTTGCCAGAGTCCGGAAGTGTTCGTGCAACACATGGAGTTCGCCTTCGCTCAGGTCTTCGACGTCGATCAACCTGTTGCTCGCCCCTTCCAGCGCCGCCACGATCTCATTGAGCTTGAGCTGAATGGCGAGCCCGTCTTTGTTCTGTGCTCGCTGAATGAGGAACACCATCAGGAACGTGACGACAGTTGTGCCTGTGTTGATGACGAGCTGCCAAGTGTCCGAGAAGTGAAAAATGGGGCCGGTGGCGAGCCAGACCACGAGCACCAGCACCGCGAGTGAGAACGCCCACGAGCTTCCTGTCCACCGCGTGACCCACTGTGACGCGCTCTCGAGGGTGCGCCCTACCTCAGACACGGGGCGATGTGGGTGCATGGTTGGGTCGACTTTCCGGGGAAAGGGGGGATTCGATGGGTGCGTTGCGAGCGCGGTGCCAGGCAGCAGTGTTCAGCGACCCTCGCCCTATGGCTCTGGCTCGGCCGGTCATCGGACACCGTTGGTCACGGCGGCGATCGGGGTGCCGAGCATCCCGCCGAGGTCGGAACAGCAATAGAGTTGCGGGCGATTATTGGCCGAACGGGCCGCCCACCCGAACGGTGAACTTCGGTTGCGCAGCGATCGCGCGTTTCACCGAGCACTGCTCGACCGCCTTCACCACCGCGTCGCGGTACTTCTCAGGGAAGCTCGCAGGCAGCAGCAGCTCGAAATCCACTTCAAGCAGAGTCCCGTCCTCGGCGAACCGCGGCCGTTCGACGATTCGGATCTCTGCAGTGGGTATGTTTCGTTTGGCACAGAAGCCCTGGACGTAGATCCCCGCGCAGGCTCCCATCGCTCCGAAAAACACCTCGAAGGGCGACGGAGCGCTGTCCTCACCGCCGCTGTCGCGCGGCTGGTCGGTGCGAAGCGTGTGGTGGCCGAGCTTTGCGTCGACCCGGCGGCCGCCAGGCAGCGTGACGAGTATTTCGGTTGGGTTGGACATGTCAGTGCAAGCTCAGTGTGCAGGCGTGAAGCAATTGGCTTCACGATGATCGGATTCACTACAACCTGCGTGCCGCTGTGCAACGAGGGTGCTCCTCACAAGCCCACAACCACGGGGTGCAGAAGCTGCATCGCAACCGCCGCGATGCAGCCCCTGCACTGGAAGGTCGAAAACGAGGGCCCCGCCCAGCGTGAATCGCGGGCACGGCGCTCGCACATTGGGGTCAACTCACAGAAGGTAAAATGACCGAATCAAAACAAGGCTGGGTCGAAGAACCGCAAGGCTGGAACCTCTGATGCACCTCCCGGTTGTTGGCCAGGTGGGCGCTTTGGAGATCGCGGGGCTGCGAAAAGACCCTTACCGCCTCTTCTTCCCGCTCGGAGTGCTGCTGGGCTGGGTCGGAGTGGGACAATGGCTCTGGTTCTCGCTCGGAGCCAGCGGGCCATTCCGAGTCGTGTTTCACTCGATGGTGCAGGTGCAAGGGTTCCTCGCCTGCTTCGTCGCGGGCTTCCTTTTCACCTTCATTCCCCGGCGCACGTCGACTCTGCCTCCTGCGGCCTGGCAGTTGGCGATTGCCGCGCTCAGTCCGGTTCTGCTCGCGGTGTTCGCGTGGCGAGAGCAGTGGGCAATCGCCCAGGCTTTTTGGTTGGTCCAACTGGCAGTGCTGCTCGACTTCGTGATTGGCCGCGCGCGCGCGTCGCGCAATCCCAACCGCGCTCCTCCGACCCTGATCTGGATCCCGGTCGCCCTGATACTGGGAGTGCTCGGCGGAGTGATGAGCATCTTCCCGCAGTGGCATGGCCTGGGCCGCGCGCTGGTGCTCGAAGGGGTGGTCGCAGCGCTGGTGATGGGAATCGGCACGATGCTGGTTCCGGTGATCACCCGGGCGCAGCCTCCGCCCACCGAGGCATCTTCCAAGGCGCCGCGTTGGCCGCAACTGCTGCTGGCGGCGATCTTCGTCGCGAGCTTCGCGGTTCAGGTCGAGACCGCGCTGCCCCCGCGGCTGGGCTACGGGATGCGGCTCGCGGTCGTCGTACTGGTGCTGGTGCTCGGCGCCGAGCTGTGGCGGCGGCCGACCCAGCCGGGGCTCAACCGGTGGGTAGTCTGGGTGGCCGCCTGGTGCCTGCCGCTGGGCTACCTGCTGCTGATGCTTTGGCCCGAGCAGCGATCCGCCGGGCTCCACGTGGTGTTCCTCGGAGGCTTCGGGCTGCTCGCGCTCGCGGTGGGTCAGCACGTCATCGTCGCCCACGCGGGCCGGGGTGACTGGCTCGCCGCCTGGCCGCGGCCCACCTGGGGTCTCGCTCTGCTGACCGCGCTTGCGATCGTCGCGCGGGCGGCGATGCAAGTAGATCCCCCGCGTTACCTGCAGTGGATGACCGCTGCGGCCCTCGCCTTTATCGGCGCGGGTGCCTGCTGGTTATGGGGAATGGCGCCGCTTGTGCTTGGGCGGAACGGCGGCCACCGATGAATCCTGGCCCCGTCAGAACTGAATCGTCCGCTCGGGCTGGTCCCGCTGCGCCCAGTGCCCCTTGTCCGCATAGAACTCGCGCCACAGCCGCAGGTACCCTTCGGCGAGCTGTTGGGGCGTCATCTGGGCCGGGCGGAAGACCACGTTGGCATCGTTGTAGTGGTGCCAGTTGCGCGAGAGGATCCGCCCTTCGAGATTCAGCCGATCCCACGCGGGGGTACCGGGGTACGGAGTGAAGATGGCGAACTCGGCCTTTTCGATTCCCGCCCGCGCCGCGAAGTCGAGCATTCGATCGACGGTGAGCAGATCGTCGCCGTCGTTGCCGAGCAGGAAGCTGGTGTACGGCTCGATTCCGGCGTTCTGTGCGCGTGTGATCGCCCGATGCGCGCGCGAGAGCGCCTTGTCGTCGAGCCCAGTGAAGGCCCGGGTGGTGATCGGATCGAAGCCACCGACGAGGTAGAACATCCTGACTCCCGCTTCGCGCGCGAGACTGAGCAGCTCGTCGCTCGCGACCAGCAACTGCGGCATCGAGATCCCGATGTAGCTGATCGACGCTTCCAGCCCTTTCTCGATCATCGCCCGGAACAGCTGCTTCAAGTGGTTCGCCGGTCGCCCGGGGAACCAGCTGGTGTCCTCGGTGAGGCAGGCGCGCTTCCCTGCCCGCTTGAGCTGCCACAGTTGGCTCAGTGCGTGCGGAATTGAGAACTCGCGGATCGCGCTGCGCATCGACAGCGGCAGCACGCACGCCTGGCACTTCAGCGGGCAGCCGCGCGACAGCTGCACGGGGTAGTCGTCGGGACGAAAGCCGTCACGTTCGGCGCCGAAGTAGAGCGACAGCTTCGGCAGCGGCACCTCGTCGAGCGCGAACGCCTGGTCCTCGCCATACTCCGCCTGCAGACCGCCGGCCTCGAAGTCCGCAAGCAGCTTTGGCCACAGCCGCTCGCCTTCGCCCACGACCACGGCGTCGAAGTGCGGAGCGCACTCCTGCGGCAAAGCAGTGGGAAAGATGCCGCCGGCAACCACCTTCTTGCCCTGGCCGCGGAACCAGTGCGCCAAGTCGAACGCGCGCGTCGCAGCGGGAGTAAAGAACGACAGCGCAACCAGGTCGGCGTCGGTGGGCGTGTCCGCAGGCGTCACCCGATCATCGCGGTACTCGAGCTCGACGCCCTTTGGAGTCACTGCGGCGATCATCGAGAGCCCCAGCGACGGCGAACCGAGGTACTCGTTCATCGGCACCCACTGCTTGAGCTCGGGGTGCGCCTGCGAATGGCGCTCGAAGCCGGGGTACACCAGCAGCACCTTCACGGGTGCCTCGCGAGGATTTCCGCCTGGTCATCGGCGGGGTGCAGCCGACGATCGGCAGCCCGCCGCGCGGCGCACGCTTCTCGGCACAAGGTCCGCTGCCACGCGGGCGATTCGAAGTGGCTGCAACCGGCGACCACCGCGTCTCGCCAGACCACGGCTTGCCCCAACCAGTGAAGCAGCTGGGGCCTTCGGAACGCGCGCACTCCCAGCTCGTCGCGCAGCTTCTGCCCTCGGCGGGCCACGGCGTCGGCCAGCTGCCGGGCCATGGGTGGACAGCCGTCGCGTCCGGCCGGGTTCTGCAGCTCGAGCGCGCCAGCGTGGGTCATCAGCACGTCGTTGGCGCCCTCGAAGATGCGGGTCACCCGCATGTCTCGCAGCAGCATCGGCAGGCCACTGTCCTCGAAGTAGCCCATCGCACCGTGCAGCTGCAGCGCGGTGTCCACGACCGCCGAGCCCTGCTCGCTGCAGAAGATCTTCGCGCTCACCGACCAGCGGTACAGCGCGGAATCGTCGACCTGGTCGGCCGCGGTCTTCATCAGCGCGTTCATCGCGCCCAGCAGCACGGTCGCGCAGGCCAGCTGTCCCTGGACCACCGGCTGCTCAGCCAGCGGGCGGCCGAACTGGCGGCGCATCGCGGTGTGCTCCCGCGCACGGCCGAGCGCGGCGGTCGCGGCGCCCACGCAGCCGGCTGACAGCAGCGTGCGGCCCCAGGCCAGGGTGTGATCCAGCTGTGCTTTGCCTGTCGACGCATCGCCCAGCATCCAATGATTGGGGACCTTCACGTCCTCGAGTAGGCAGCCGGTCGTCGACGAGCCGCGAAGGCCCAGTTTTCGTTCTTCCGGCAGCCGCACCACGCCGTTGGCGAGCATCGGCAGCGCGACCATCGTCATCCCCCGCTCGGCTCCGGTGGCGCAGGCCGTGACGGTCAGCAGGTGGGCCAGCCCACCGTTGGTGACGTAGGACTTCTCGCCGTTGATGCGCAGACCGTCGCTGCCGCGGGTGACGGTGGTCTTCAGCTTCGACAGGTCGCTGCCGGCGCCGAGCTCGGTCGTACCGAACGCGGCAAGCCACTCGCCACTGGCCAACGAGGGCAGAACCTCGGCCTTCAGCTGGGGTGAGCCATAGCGAACGAGCGCTCGGGTTCCCAGGCCAAGGTGGAGCCCGACGGTGGTCGCCACCGATCGATCGACCTCGGCCAGCGCGGCGACCACCTGGGTCGCGAGCGGCAGCCCAGCGCCAAGGCCGCCGTGCTCGACTGGCAGCGTCACACCGAACACGCCCAGCGCGGTAAGGCGGGCGAGCACCTGCGCGGGGATCTTCCCGGCCCGATCGATCTCAATCGCGTCGAGTTCCTGGTGCGCGAACCGGCGCACCGAGCGGACGATTGCGTCCTCCGGCCCTTCCTCGCGGTGCGCCTCGAGTGCGAGAGCGCTCATGATCGCTGGCCTTCGAGGTGTCGCCGGGCCATTGCGATCGCCCCGGCGACCGTGCCGACGGTGGCCGCTTCCTCCACCGAGATGTCGAGCCCGAACTCCTCGGCCATCATCGAGATCAACTCGAGCGAGCAGACTGAGTCCATCCCCAGGTCTTCGCGCAGCCGGTGCTCGGGGCGGATCTGCGCCACCTTCATCACCGACACCTCTGCAATCAGCTCCATCATCCGGCCTTCCCACTTCGCATCGGCTTGAATCATTGAACATGCACCTCACTGCGGGTTGAAGGGGTGACGCCGAGGCGCTGGGCCCAGGCATCGAACGCGTCGAGCGCCTCGTGCAGCGGGCGGTACCCAAGGCCAAGCAGACCCTTCGCACGCGACCCATCTAGGCGGGCGCCATGAATGATCAGGTCGACGAGCTCTCGCGAGATCCGCGGGCGGCCGCCTTCGCGCGCAGAGCGCTGCTCTTCTGCGTCGGCCAGCGCGATTGCGGCTTCGGCGGTCAGCGCCTGGGCAACCGCCACGACGTTGTACCGGGAAGCTGCCAGCTGCACGAAATCGTGAAAGCCCGCGCTTTGCGCGGACAGCAGCAGCCGCGACGAGGAGAAGTTGCTGCGCAGCAGGCGGGCGATCGCCAGCGCCACGTCGCGCACGTCGACCCAACTGACGATTCCGTCGGGGTGGGGCGGGCAGTGGCCAGCGCGAAGCTGCCAAAGGATCGCCGACGTTCCCGCCTTCCAGTCGTAGGGACCAAGGCATGCGCCGGGGCAGAGGGTAGTGGTCGAGAAGCGCCGTTCGTCGGCGACCTGCTGCTCCATCGCCCACTTGAGCGCGTGGTAGGCCCCGAAGTGGGGTGACGTCGAGAAGATGTCAGCCTCGTCGCTCGGGCGATCGCGGCGCGGGGCGACAGTGGCAGTACTGGACACGTAGATCAGCCGTTCGACACCTGCGGTCGCGGCGGCGTCGAGCACGGCGCGGATCTGCTCGGTGCCAAGCTGCAGGCTCCGTTGCGGCTCGGTAGACAGTCGCGGGTAGTGCCCCGCCAGGTGCACCACGGTGTCGCAGCCGCGCATCGCCGCCCGCAGGGTGGCCGGCTGATCGAGATCCGCCACCACCATCGGCACATTTCGCTGCCGCAGCCCGAGGACGTTGCTTCGCTTGCGCCGGCCGCAGGTGAACTTGATTCCTTCCGCCAACAGAGCGTCGACGGTGTTGAGGCCAAGGAAGCCGCCCGCGCCAAGCAGGAGCACGCTCATGACCGCGCTCCGAACTGCTCGGCACACGCACTGCGCCGCAGCTTGCCGCTGGTGGTGCGCGGCAGCGTCCCAGCGGCGACCCACTCGACGCGATCGACCCGCACCCCCAGATGCTCGACGATCAGCGCACGGACGCGAGCGGTGTCGGCCGAATCGGTCACCCGCCGCTGCTCGATCACCAGCACGAGCTGATCGGCCACGTTGAAGGCCGCCACGCCGTTGATCGGAGCATCGAAGCGCGCGGCGACGACCTGCTCGAGTTGGCTGGGGTGGAACTTTTGACCCGCCTTGATCACCAGCTCTTTCTCTCGCCCGGTGATGATGAGCCGCCCGTTCTCCACCACGCCCAGGTCCCCAGTGTGCAGCCAGCCGTCGACGATCACCCGCGCCGTTTGCTCGGGCTCGTCGAGGTAGCCGGTCATCAGCGAAGGTGAGCGCACGCAGATCTCGCCTTGCGGGCCTTTGAGGGCGATCTCCATTCCCGGCAGCGGCTTGCCGACCGTCGGAAGCCCGCGACCCTCGAGAGCGGGGCCCACGCAGACGCCCAGCGTGTTCTCGGCCAGACCGTATGCGCCGACGAAGGCGTCGGGGTGAAAACCGCCCGGCTCGAAGCGCTGGATGAAGGCCTCAAGGGTCGACCGGTGAATCGGCTCGGATCCAGTAAGCGCGCAGCGCAGCGAGCCCAAATGGTGGTTGTTCTCGCGGCAGCGCCGGGCGGCGAACGCGTAGCCGAAGTCCGGAGCAACAGTCAGGCTCGCCTGGGTGGTGCAGATCAGATCGAGCCAGGTCCACGGGTGCAACAAGAACTCGCTCGGCCGCAGAACGTGCACCGGGAAGCCGCCCACGAGCGAGGCGAGAACGACGCCTACCAAGCCCATGTCGTGGAAAAACGGAATCCACGAAACGCCGACGTCCTGCGGGCCCAGCCCCAAGCCTGCCACCAACGCGGTCGCGTTGTAGATCGCCGCGCGCGAAGAGATCACTGCGCCGCGGGGGGTTCCGGTCGAGCCCGAGGTGAACTGGATGAAGGCCGGGTCGCCCGGCGCTGCGCGGTGCACGAAGGGTCTGGCGACATTTGGATTCACCCACCCTGGCCCGGCCTTCAGCGCGCGCGTCCGCGCGGGCGCGGCAATCGCGCACAACGCAGCGCGCTCGATCACGGGCGCCAGCCGCTCGACCGCGCTGCCGAGATCTCCTTCCAGTACGGGCCACGGCAGCGGCACGGGGGTCGCGCCGGCCCCGAGGGCACCGAAGAACGAAGCGACGACGTCGGGCGAGTTGGGATGCCAGATCCCCACCCGCCGGCCGGCGGCCGCCTCCATCCCTGCGCTCCAAAGCGCGGCACGCTTCAACAGGTCGCGCGCGGTAAAGGACTCGACGCGATGGCCATGGTGAAAGATGAGCCAAGGCAAACTCTGTTCGGCGCGAAGCTCGAGCAGTTCCAGCAGCGTGGCTACCGGGGGTACGACCTGCTTTCCTCCGCTGAGCAGTGCGCGCATCGAAGTTCCTGTTGTCGCCCTTCGCCAGTGGGCCTGCGTTGATCTGGATCAACGCAGGCTGGTCAAAGGGTCGATATCCATGTGCGATGAACCCACTCGAAGCGTTGATCGAAGAGCACCGCCAGATCCGCGTTGTGATCAGCGCGATCACCGCCTTGATGAAGCTCACCCGCGGAGAACGGCAGATCTCGCCCGCTCCATTCCTCGAGCTGCAGCGATTCATCGCCCGGTTCGCCGACGGTTCGCATCACGCGAAGGAAGAACAGGTGCTCTTCGAACAGATGATCAAGGCAGGGATACCCGCCGAGGGAGGCCCGATTGACTGCATGCTCAACGAGCACGCAGACGGCCGGAAGTACGCGGCGGTGATGGGGGCGGCCGCACGGGCATGTCTGGCGGGCGATTGGGGCCAGCAGAACCAGATGCTCGAGGCGGCACGATCGTGGTGCGTGCTGCTCAGCGCGCACACCGACAAAGAGGACCTGATGCTCTACCCGATTGCCCAGCGGGTGATTGGGGCCGAACGGTTCGAGCAGCTGCCGTCGATGTTCCTGCTCGTGGATCCGCAGCCCGCCTACATTTTCCGGGAAGCCGCATTGGGGGTAGTCGAGGCCGCCGAGGAAGCCGCCCACCACCAGCGCCCGACCGGGTGACGCTGGCGGGCCAGTTTTTTGCGACTGCTCGTGGGGTACTGCGACACCGATCAGGCAAGCATGAACGGCCAATTACCGGTGATCGCGCAGTAGCAGAGCCGCGCCGACGCCATTGAGCCGGCGAACCCGGCGGAGAACGCGTCCTGGCCTGTGAGGTAGAGCCCGGCGATCTTCGTTTGAGGCCGCAGCCAGTGCGTGTGCTTGACGAATCGATCGCCGCTGGGCTCGAGCCCCAGCGAACAGCCGTGCCACGCGCGCGGGTTGCATCCCATCGGGACGCCCGAGAGCGAGAACGCAGGCGTCTTGCCCTTCAGTTGCGGCATGTGGCGGTGGACGATCTTCGTCAGGTTCGCCGTTACCGCCCCTTTCAGTTCGGCCTCGAAGTGCCTGTCGTTCCGCGCGCGGGTCACCCACTGCGGTGGCGCCTCGGCGAGCGCGATCACCGTCGACTTGCCCGGGTAGCGCTGCGCGTACAGCGGGTCGCGCGCGGACGGCGAGAGCACGTAGCCGCCCATGCCCTCGAACTTCATCTGCGATTTGTAGAGTTCGTCGGCCTGACTCAGATCGTATCTCTCGATCCCCTCGTACTCGGGCATCTGCCAGATGATCTCCTTCGGTAGATCGATCGCCTCGTCGTACCCGAGGAAGAGGTACAGGTGCGCCGGGCTGGGCTGCAGCTCTTGCAGGCGCCGCGCGTAGCCGTGCCGCACGGCGATCTCGGGCTCGACCAACTGGGTCCAGGTGGTCCACGCCGAGGCGTCGCTGATCACCCGCTTGCTGCGCACCTCCTCGCCGTTCTGCAGCTTCACCCCCACCGCGCGATCGCCCTCGATCAGGATCCGTTCCACCGCGGTGCCGACCGCCAGCTGCCCGCCGTGCTTCTCGATGATGGGTACGATGCATTCGGCGATCTGCCCCGGCCCGCCCACCGGGTAATAGGCGCCGTTGCGGTAGTGGTAGAGGTTGGCCGAGTGGAAAGCGAACGGCGCGTGCTTCGGCGTGCGCCCGTGGTTGCCATACATGTACGAGTAGACGGCAGCGAGCTTCTTTGAAAAGCCGAGCTCGCCTCGCAACACTTCGTCGGTGGTGCGGCCCATATAGGTGCGCCATTTGCCTCCTGTCGCCTGGTACAGCGACTCGCGCATCGATTCGGGCATCCATTCCGGTAGCAGCTTCGAGAGGCCCCAGCTCCAAGCTGACTTCTCGATCTGCTCTTCGAGCCGGTAGTACTTCCGCACATCGCCCTGGTCGGGGAACTCGCGCTCCACCCACTCGATGTTCTGCTCGGCAGAGCTGTACCACTTGTAGATCTCGTCGCCGAAGGCGCAGATCTCGTGCATGTCGGGCATCTTCGCCCACTGCAGCGCGCCACCGGTGATGAAGTCGATCGTCGGCCGGAACAGCCCACGGCCCACCCGCGGATCCATGTCGCCAATGCTGTCGATGCCGCTGTTGAACTCGAACCCGCCCAGTTCGTGGCAGTGGGTGCAGCCGCCAGGAGTCCTCTGCGCCTCGAGCAACAGCACACGGTGGTTCTTCTTCTGAGCGAGAATGCTGGCTATCCCCAGCCCGCCAATGCCCGAGCCGATCACAATCGCATCTGGGTTTTGCAGAAGCGAGGTTGCTGGGCGGTACTTCGATTTCGCCGGAGACGTCGCGGTGAGCAGGGGCGGGCCCTGGTAGGAATGGGTCGGATCGAAAAACAGCGGGGCGTCGGTGGTCATCGGCGCAACAGGCCGCAACCTTGCGACCGCAACCTTGATTCAGATCAAGCCGCGCAATCTGCTGATGGCTCCTTGATCGGGATCAAGAATGGCGTCCTCGAGCCGGCACAAAACGCGCGGCTATGAACGCTCCTGCGAACGACGTGTCGAAGATGCTCGGCCACCTCGATCACCGCAACCTCTACCGTTTCCCCTGGTCGTCTTCCGACAACGTGATCTCGTGGCTCGAGCCCACCAGCAAATGCAACCTCGCGTGCGAGGGCTGCTACCGCGAGAACGTCGACAGTCACAAGCCGCTCAAGGAAGTGCGTGCGGATCTCGACGTCTTCAACCGCCTGCGCACCTACGACGGGGTGTCGATCGCGGGCGGCGACCCGCTGCTCCACCCGCAAGTCGTCGAGATCGTGCGAATGGTGGCCGCCGACGGCCACAAGCCGATCCTCAACACCAACGGCCTGGCGCTCACCGAGCCCCTGCTGCGTGAGCTGAAGGCCGCGGGCCTCGTCGGCTTCACGTTCCACATCGATTCCAAGCAGGGCCGGCCGGGGTGGAAGAACAAGAACGAGCTGCAGCTCAACGAGCTTCGGCTGCAGCTCGCCAACCTCGTCGCGAGCGTCGGCGGTCTGTCGTGCGCCTTCAATGCCACCGTCTACGAGGACACCTTGAAGTACGTGCCGGACCTGGTGCAGTTCGCTGAAGATCACATCGACAAGATCGACGTGATGGTCTTCATCCTCTTCCGCGCCGCAATCACCGAGGGCAACTTCGACTACGTGCGCGACGGCAACAAAGTCGACGGAGCGAAGGTCGTGTACAGCGTCGACAAGGCGGCCCACCGGCTGGACCTCACGGCGCCGGAAGTTGTAGCGAAGATCCGCGAGCGCTTCCCCGACTTCCAGCCCAGCGCCTACCTCGGCGGCACCGAGAAGCCCGACTCATTCAAATGGCTCTTCACCGGCCGCTTCGGGTTCCCAGGCAAGGTGATGGGCTACACCGGGCCGCGCTTCATGGAACTGGTGCAGACCGCACATCATCTCTTCACCGGCAAGTACCTCGCGTACGCACCCAAAGCGACGCTCGATGCGGGGCGAAGCGCGATGGCGCTGTCGGCGATCGAGCCGGGGATCCGCCGCACGGCTCGGCGGTGGCTCTCGCATCTGCTGAGGCACCCGCTCGACGCGCGCAAGAAGCTGCACTTCCAGGCGGTGATGCTGATCCAGCCGATCGACGTGCTCTCAGACGGGCGGCAGAACATGTGCGACGGGTGTCCGGACGTCACGGTGCACAACGGGCAACTGGTGTGGTCGTGTCGGCTCGAGGAATACCGCCAGTACGGGGGCCTGGTGCAGTGCGTTCCGAAAAAGGCGGCCTCGCGGTGCGCGGCCCAGCCCACCGGGGCTCAGAGCAAGCCCTCTTCAGAGGGATGCACGGAAACATGAGGCACACCATTCGCAACCAAAGTGGCCGCATGTTCGAGAGCGATTTCCTCGAGCTCTTCTCGCGGGGGCACCCCGCCGTGCCCTTCGTCTTCTGGATTCCGGTGGCATGCGCCCTGCCGAGCTACGGCCTGGCGTCGGGCCTGGTGTCGTGGCCCGCGCTGCTCGTCTTCGGCGCGATGGGCGTGGTGGCCTGGCAAGTCACCGAGTACTTCGTCCATCAGCGTTTGTTTCATTGGCAGGGAATAGGCCCGCGAACGCGCCGGCTGCATTACATCGTCCACGGTTACCACCACCGCTATCCCGATGATCCTCGCCGGCTGGTGATGCCACTTGCGGTGAGCCTAGCGATCGCCGCACCGCTGGCCGCCGGGCTCTACGTGCTGCATCGCCCTTACTTCTCAATCCCCTGCTTCACCGGCTTTCTGTGCGGCTACCTGTTCTACGACTTCATGCACTGGTCGACGCACTTTCGGAAACCTCGAACGGCCTGGGGCCGGGCGATGCGCTCACACCACATGGCGCATCACTTCGCCGACGTGAACACGCGCTTCGGCATCAGCCACCGGTGGATCGATCGGCTGCTCGGGACGAACGGGCCCGGCCGCGCGCCCCAATTACCGGTCGAGCAGCATGAGCTGCCCCCAGCCAGCGACCCGAGCAGGCACCGATGAAGCTCAGCGACCCGACGACCGTTCCGACATACGCGGAACGAGCGCTGTCCCGGTGGCTGTGCTCGAGGCTCCACGATCCACGAGACGAGGTCTTCGCCCGCCTGACGCTGCGGATGACTCTCACGATGACGGCGCTGATGGCGGGCCTCGCGATCTCCCTTCGCTTCCCCGCGATCCCAAGCTCTATCGCGATGGTGATCTACTTTGCTGTCTGGGCCTGGCTCACCCCACCGGTGATCTTGATGCTCCACAACACGATGCACCGCAGGTTCATTCGCTCGCCGAGAGCCGCGGAGCTCGCGCACCCGTTCCTGATGTCGTTCTTTTTCGGGATCCCGACCGGCTATCGCGAGCATCACCTCGGAATGCACCACGCGGAGGACAACATGGTTGAAGATTTGTCCTCGACGATTCGCTACCGACGCGACAGCTTCGCGGACTTCCTCGTCTACTTCCTTCGGTTCTTCTTCCTCATCGGCCTCGAGCTGCCGGCCTACCTGCTGCGCAAGCGCCGGCGCGCGATGGCGCAGCGCGCGCTTTTGGGCGAGCTCGGTCATCTGGCAATCGTGGCCTCGGCGCTGGCGTGGAATTGGCGCTTCGGGCTCATGGCCTTCGCGGTACCGTTCGTCGTCACCCGCTTCATGATGATGGCCGGCAACTGGGGGCAGCACGCCTTCATCAACGTCGAGCGCGAGAACAACGGCCTTTCGAACGCGATCACCTGCATCAACAGCGCGTACAACCACCGCGCCTTCAATGACGGCTACCACATCGGCCATCACCTGCGGCCGACCCGGCACTGGACAGAGCTGCCAGGCGATTTCCTCGCCAACCGAGAACTCTATGCGAAGCAGGGCGCGATCGTGTTCGAGGGGCTCGACTTCTTTCAGGTCTCGCTGCTTCTGTGGACGCGCCGCTGGAAGACGCTGGCAAGGCGATGCGTTCGTCTCGACGGCCAATTGCGCAGCGACGCCGAGGTGATCGCGATGCTCCAAGCGCGCGTGAGGCCCTTGAAGGGGTGGGGCTCGCTCGAGGCGAAGCCCGGCCTTAGCCGCTGAGGGCAACGCAAGGCTCCAGCGTCGCGCAAGTCATCTATTTGATGAACAGCTCGAACTGCGACGGAAACTTGCCCTCGATCGTCGTGCCCAGACCCAGAAGCGCCATCAAGATCTCGCAGCGCTCGCGTTCGGCATTCGGGTCGCAACTGGCGTTCAGCTCGCGAAGCTCGGCCAGCGGGACGAGGTTTCCCGGATCTGGCCGGAACGCTGCGGACACGAACCCGCCATCAATCGACGGGTGAGGCGATTCGGCCCGGTGGCACAGCGAACAATTGGTCTGGAAGTTCCCCATCATCACCTGGGTGAACGGCGCTTCCATCGGCACCTGGGCGGTAATCGGAAACTTCAGCTCGCCCTTCAGCGTGCGGGTGGCGGTAATCAACTCGCCGAACTCGAGCAGCTTCGCCCCCGGCCCTGCTGGGACGATCGAGAGGATCAGCCGATCACCGAGGATGAAGATCCGAGGGCTGCGGCGACCGTCGGCCGGCTGGGCGCTGAACGCGCTCGTGGACGCGACCACCGTCAGCGGCCGCGGCAGACTGGCGATCACACACGCGATGCTCACCGGGCGGGGCAGCCCGTTTAACCGTTCGACCATCTGAGGAATCGTCCGCGGCGTCGGGCCTTGCGCCCGGCACCCTTTCAGCGCCTGGTCGAACCATGAGCCCGCATCGAAAGGCCCCGCTGGTGGCTGCTTGATCGGCCCACAGCCCATCGCCAGCAAGACCAGCAGACCCAGTTGCTTCATCGAGAGCCCTCGAGAATCACACAGTCGATTTCTTCGGCCCCGCCAAACCCGACGCCCGCGCCGATGGTGTCGAAGTGGGTGTCTTGTTGGGGGCCGCATGGCCCTTCATGTCCCGCGCCATCAGCTTGAGGATGCTGGTTGTGTTGCATCGGAGCTTCCGACGCAGAACCTGCGCTTGGGTTTGAACCGCGCAATCGCATCACTTCGCCGGCTCGACGTGGACCACCACCTCGGTGACATGGGGAAAAGAGGCTTGGATCGCCGCCTCCACTTCGGTGGCAATCTGGTGGCTCTCGACCACCGTCTGCGACGGCTCGACGTCGATCTTCAGGTCGACCCGCACCGCATCGTTCATGCCTCGGCTTCGCACCTCACGGGCGTCGCGTACGCCAAGGACTCCCAGGCACAGCTGCCGAACCCGTTCGGGGTCGAGTCGTGCCGTGTCCGCCAACGGCTCGATTGCCCGGCGAATCACGCTAAACGCCGCCCAGGCGACAAAGCCAAGCACCAGCAGCGCCACCACTCCATCCGCATGCCGGACCTCGAGCCTCGAAAGCACCAGCGAGATCACCACGGTCGCCGACACGAACACGTCGGAAAGGGTGTGCTGCGCATCGGCCAGGAGGATCGTGCTGTTGAGCCGCCGGCCTTCGCGTGTCTCCAGCGTCGTCACCCCCACGTTCACCGCCATCGTTCCCACCGCGATCGCGATCGTCACCAGCCCGACGTCTGGCCGCTGATCGCTGACCAGCGATTCGATCGCCTTGCGCCCCATCTCGAACATGCCCACTC
Source organism: Archangiaceae bacterium (assembly GCA_031406375.1). GTDB lineage: Bacteria > Myxococcota > Myxococcia > Myxococcales > Myxococcaceae > JAGSPQ01. The sequence continues at coordinate 15,891 of JANOHG010000713.1, forward strand.
CAATCAACGCCCCGATCGCCAGCGAGGCGAGCGCCTCGAACTTCTCATGTCCGTAAGGGTGGTTCGCATCCGGCGGCTGGGCCGAGATCCACATCGCCACCAGACCGACCACGTTTGAGCCACCATCGACGAAGGAGTGCAGCCCGTCGGCGGTCAGCGCCGCCGAGCCCGAGCTCAGCCCTACGCCGAGCTTCGCCGCCGCCACCACCCAGTTCGCGGCAAGGGTCGCCCACAACACCGCGCGGATCCGCTGTGCCCTGTCGCTGCGTTGCATCGCCATCGGCCACAATGACGCAACGTCCGGGCCGCTGGGTGTGTTGCTCAGGCGATGAAAGCGACCGCACTTACTTGTTGAGCCACAGCGCGACCTCCTCACCGGTGCGGCCGACCGTGACCAGCACTGCCTCGAGCTTCGCCTTCACGCCTCGGATCTTCCCGCCGCCCTTCTTCGGCAGTTCCCAGATTCCCTTCGGTGAAAAAACAATCTGCAGCCGCATCTGCCGCGAGGCCACCTGGCGCGCCATCATCTGGATGTTCCAAGTGTCGGGCAGCACGCCCTTGAAGGTGATGAACGGCAGCACCGGGTTGCCGTTCGCGTCAGTCTTCGAGGGCGCGCCGTGGGTGATCGCTGAATTGCTGCCCGGAAAAAACGGCGTCAAATTGAACGTCACCTCAGCAAGCCGCGGGTTGAAGGCCCCCATCGACAACGCCGCCGTCGAGTCGTCGGTGAGAATCATATAGAACTTCTGCCCGCTGGCACTCTTGCGAAAAGTCTCCGCATTCTTCGCGCACTCGCCACCTCCAGAGGAGATGGATCCGCAGTCGCCCACGTACTTGTCCAGAAAATTTCCCAACGAGCTCAATGCTTCAGCGCCATCCCTAAGAGTGGCGAACCTCGGGTCAACATCCGCCAGCGCGACCACCGGGACCGCCAACACAGACACCAGAAGAGCATGAAACATAAGGGGTATTCTCCAATCCATGTCGTACCAGGTAGATAAGTTGCCTACATCGACATACCCGCTACCTTGGTCGCATCTCGAACCAAGGAAGTTGCCACTTGATGAAGGAACGCCGCATCGGTCTTCGCTTCGACAAAGTCTTCACCGTGTACCTCACTACCCCTGAAGGCATGACGCGAGGGATAGGCAGAAACATCAGTGGCTCCGGCCTATTCGTGGAAACGCGAGAGCCAATGTCGCTGGGGG
>JANOHG010000584.1:0-5723 GCA_031406375.1 Archangiaceae bacterium
TGCCTTCTCCGCGCTGGTCTCATGCTTCTTTCCTTGGAAGGACACCATCATCGAAGGAGAAGTGCTTGGGCTGCTCAGTCTGGGCGCCCCAGTCTTGGCGGCCACGATCCTGGTCATCTTCGCGATCTTCGTGCGGGTCAGGAAGGTGATGCCCGCGCTCCACGCGATCATCCCCTGGTTGATTCAGTTCTTCGGGTGCTGCTTCTGCATCGTCTGGTGTTTCGTCTACATCAAGCTTGCGCTCGACATGACGATGGCCCGATCGCCGATCGGGAACTTCGAGCGCTGGGTCTCGAGCCCTTCGGCGGGCGTGTACATCGCGCTGGTGATGTCGGTGTTGATGCTGGGCGGCACACTCATGGGTCTCAAAGAGAAGCCTCGCTGATGTCCAGTGCACTGCAGCGGCTTCAAGACTCGCTGTCGAAGGTGGTGTTGGGGCAGCACGACGTGCTTGCCGATCTCGTCACCTGCTTCCTCGCCAGGGGGCACGTGCTGCTCGAAGGAGTTCCTGGAGTCGCCAAGACGCTCACCGCCCGCTCGATTGCGGGCGCGCTTGGCCTCACGTTCAAGCGGGTGCAATTCACGCCCGACCTGATGCCCAGCGACGTGCTGGGCACGAGCGTATTTCGTCCGAACGACGGTCAGTTCTCATTAGTGAAAGGGCCGATCTTCACCGAAGTATTGGTCGCAGATGAAATCAACCGCACGCCGCCAAAGACGCAAGCAGCGCTGCTCGAGGCGATGGAAGAGCGGCAGGTGTCGATCGACGGCGAGACCCACCTGCTGCCGCCCCAGTTCTTCGTCGTCGCGACGCAGAACCCGGTCGAACTCGAAGGCACTTGGCCACTGCCTGAGGCGCAACTCGATCGCTTCATGATGCGGGTGCGGGTCGGGTACCCCGAGGAAACGGCAGAGAAGGAAATGCTCGCGGCATTCCACGCCCGTGAAGGAACGCGCCCTTCGGTTCAGAACGTGGTGAGCCTGGCAGAGCTCAGTTTGCTGCAGCGGCAGGCGGCGTCGGTGCGGTGCGATTCAAGTGTGATCGACTATGTGGTCAAGCTGGTGCGCAGCACCCGAGGCAACCCGCGCGTGAAGCTGGGAGCTTCGCCGCGGTCGGCGCAGAGCCTGCTCGCGGCTGCGAAGGCGCGGGCGGCCCTGGCGCTGCACGACTTCGTGACGCCCGACGACGTGAAAACAGTCGCGCGCAGCGTGCTCAATCACCGGCTGATGCTCACGTCCGAAGCAGAGGTTGAAGGGCTGACCGCCGACGAAGTGATTCGTCAAGCGCTCGAGCGGGTGGAAGTGCCGCGGTGATGGTGCCTCTGCCTCGCGCGGTCGCGCTTGCGGCGGCGGCGTTGGTTCCCTCGGTGCTCGCCGTCTTCTCGCCGACCCTCGTCTGGGCCTGCGCGGCGATCGACGGCGCGCTGCTGTTGCTGCTGATCCTCGACTACCTGCGCGCACCCACCGCTGCGTGGTTGTCGGTGACGCGCGTCGTCGACCCGGTGATTTCCGTAAGCATCTCCAATCGCGTCCAGCTGCTGTTGCAGCGCACTGCCGCGGCGCCTCGCGAAATCCACGGAGAGCTTCGCGACGCAGTGCCGCCAGGCCCACTCGTCGCTGGGAATCGAAGCGCGTTTTCAATCGCCGCGCAGGACGCCAGCGTCGTGTGGGCGGTGACGCCGTTGGTACGGGGGGATCTGTTGTTGGGGCCTGTGCACCTGAAGCTGCATGGCCCGTGGGGCCTGTGCGCGCGGCAGGGGGTGGTTCAGCTGCGCACTGCGGTGAAGGTGTACCCCGATTTGACCTCGCTGGCGCGCGACGCGCTAACCCTGTCACGGGCGCGCGACGACGAGGCGAAGCGAGTGATTCGGCGCCCGGCTGAAGGTCGCGAGTTCGAGTCGCTGCGCGACTACCAGCCAGGAGACGACCGCCGCACGCTCGATTGGAAGGCCACCGCGCGGCGCGGGAAGCCGATGGTGCGCGTGACGCAGCCCGAGCGAAATCAGCAGGTGTTGTTGCTGCTCGACTGTGGGCGGCACATGGCAGGCGAAACAAGCCGAACGCCTGCCCGCAGAAAGCTCGACTTCGCGGTAGATGCGGCGCTGCGCCTGGCGAAGGTGTCGCTGGCGCAAGGCGATCGCGTCGGGATGCTGGCGTTCGGTGCAGAAGTAAAAGCGTGGCTTCCTCCGCAGAAGGGCGCCGAGGCGCTCAAGGCGATCTGCGCCCTGCTCTACCGCGTCGATGCGACGCTCGAAGAGAGCGACTACGGCGCGGCGATCGATCTCGCGTTCTCGCGTGACAGAAAGCGGTCACTGGTGCTGATTTTCACCGATCTGCTCGATGCGGACACTTCGGCTGGCTTGATCAAACGCACCTTGACGCTGGTACCCAGGCACCTGCCGCTGATCGCGTGTCTGCTCGACGAGGACCTGCGCCAGGTCGCGCAGGCAATACCCGTCGATGCGCCGGCGGCGTTCGAGCGCCAGGTCGCACAAAAGCTCGAGGATGAGTACCGGCTGACGGCTGCCCGGCTTCGCGATGCGGGAGCGCGCGTCATCCGCTCACACGCGCAAAGCTTTGGCGCGGCGGCGGTCAACGCGTATCTCGAGATCAAACAGCGGGGGTTGTTGTAGCGATCAAAGCGCGAGAAAACCGCCCTGGGCCCAGGCGTTGGCGACTTCGCGATTGAACTTGAAGCCCGACGCAACCCGGTGCTTTGCGACGGTCTGGCCGGCGTCATCGACGGCGCACAACAGCGCGTAAGGCTCGTACTCTTCGGGCACCTGTTCGAGAGTGACGAGGTACCAACGGCCTTCCCACGCGATTGCCAGCTGCTTCTTCAGCGCCTGATCGCGCTGGCGGGCCGAACGATCCAATACCTCGGATGCCGTCTTGACGAAGGTGGCGAACGCCGGGCCGTCGAAGGGCTTTGGATTCTTCTTGTCGCGGCCCATCACCCAGGGGCTGGTCAACGCCGGCTCAGACATGCCGGCTTTTCGGATCTCGACCGCCCAGCCGTCGTCGTCCTCATTCTTGATGACCCGCGCTGTCCAGCCGTTCTTGCGCCACAACGTGGGTTCCATGATGTCGGGCTCGTCGTTCATGCGCATGGCTTAACCGGGTCGCAGACCGTCGGTTGTCTTTTTGGGGGAAGCGAGCCACGGGGCGACGTCGATGCGATGGCGTTTGAGCGGCTCAATCACGCTGTGCTGCATCGAGCGGCGCGCGAGCGCGACGTAGCTGGTCGATTCCATCCACCCGAGCCGCTGGGGATCCTGCGCGTCACTCAGCGGTTTGATCTGATCCCATCGCGCGACGACCGCGTTGATTGTCTGCGCGGCCTGCTGTGACAAATGAGCGCGGTCGTCCTCGGTCAACAGCTCGCCCGCCCACTCGAGGAAGAACCACCCGAATTGTCCGTGGGCCGCTTCGTCCTTCACGATTCGCCCCAGCACCGCCTTGATCAACGGATGCCCCGCCGCGTGCCACGAGCCGCGCAGCACCGGAATCGACAGCGCTTCGCCGACGCAGAAGTTTCGCACCACCAGCTCGGCGGCCTGAAGCAACGCCGGCAACGTCGGATCCGGCTCGCGAATGAGATCGAGCGGATCGTGCCGCAGCGCGACTGCGCCTCCGAGTTCCATCGCCAACCGGGCACACATCTCGACGTGCACCATTTCGTCCAGCGGAAAGCGCGTGGCCATCGCGATCAGATCGAGCGGAGCCCGCGCGGCGATCAACGCCTTCAGCGTCGCAGCGCATGCTGCTGCGGTGCGGTGCTCTTGAAATGCGGCCTCCGTCCAGGTTGACCGCGCGACACCCAACACCTCAGCCGAATATTTCGAGGCCTCGAGGGTACCCCACGCAAGCCGTTCGACTTCGGGCCGCAGCCGACGGTAGCGGCGCTCGACCGCTCCACCCAACATGCTCAGCTCGAAAAGCTCGAGCATCGCTCAGCGGTCTCCCCCGGTGCCCCCGTCTGGCACCCCGCCGTCAACTGTCCCTGCATCGGGCTGCTTGCATGCAGTCCCATCGGTGTCAACGCCTCCATCGGGGCACCGCGGCGCCATCAGGTTCCCGCTGGTGAAGCCCCCACATGCGGCGATCGAGATCATGGCGGCTCCGACGCCGGCTACCAACAGAGGACGCTTGTGAAAGCGGGTCTTGGGTTTCGTGCTCACTTCGAACTCCTTCTGGGGCACTGCGGAGACATCGTTCATTCATTCGCCTCGGATTGCCAGCTGCGACACGCCCTGCACTGCCTTATTCCAGCCACGTGGCGGCGACCACGCGGCAGCTGCTCAAGGCGAAACGTGACAACCGGGCTGACTACTGTCGCGTCGCTTGACCCCGCGCGCCCGCTTCCACAGCACGGCCATCGCAAGCGAATACTACAGTCGCGCGACGCCGGCGGGCCAGGAAGCCGGCGAGTGAGCTGGCCAGCGGCAGTGGCTACCCGTCACGACAGTGCGGGGCTTGGACTCGCTCGACCGGGGTCCCACTCCCGACTTGCCCCGCCGAGCCTCTTCCTTGCTGAAGATGTCTGCGTGATTACCGTCGATCGGCGCTGGAAATCACCCGGACCTCGACCTGAAGCCGCCGTTGCACTGCGAGCAACCACGCATCGCGCCTGACCGTTCGGTCGGTTACGGGAATGACGTGCCAACCAAGCCCTGCCAGCCGAGATCTTTGATCCGCATCGAGGTCGAACTGCATCCGGTTGCCGTGCGCCTTCAGTCCGTCGCAGGGAATCGCGATCATTGTCTTCGGGTAGGCCAGGTCAACCCGCGCGAATGGCTCGTCGTCCCCATCGAAAACAGGCCACTGCGTTTGAGGGATTGGCAGACCCGCCTCGGCCAAGCGCTGAAGGGCAATCACTTCCAACGGACTGTCGGTCGGCGTCCGCCCTGATTTCATCCGCACCATCGCTTTGAGTTCCCCCGCCCCTCGCCTTCCGTTCGTCTTCACGCTCGCCAGGTACTCCTCGATTTCCGGAAGGATCTCGAACCCTCGGCGCGTCGCGGAGTCCAGCGCCAGCTCCAGCTTCTTCGTTGGCAGCCGTGTCGCGAGATCCACCAGAGTCCGCGGAAGAGTGGTGATCCTCATCCCTTCGAGAATCATCGTGCCGTGGGCTGCGTTCACGCTTCGATGCAGCTTCGCCCCTTGCACCGTCACTCCACAGTTCGGCGGCACCGACAACTCGACCCCCCCTTTATGTGAATCCACCCCGTCCAGACGCCATAGGCGCGCCGCCGAGAGGTGGGACACCACCGCGCCCTTCCCCGCCGCGAGCCAGGCAGCCATCAACGGTTGATGCCCAAACGATGGACAGCCACGAAACCGGTAAATCGCCGCCCTCACCCGTTCCCACGAGCCGCTCGCTAGCCGGCGGTCGATCGCCGACTCGGACAAGCCCGCTTCCCGCGCCTGCGCACGACTGAAAACTCCGAACTGCTTCTTCGCAACCTTTCCGATCGCCTCGTCCCCCATAGCTTCCACCCCCCCCCGGGGAGGAACAAGACCACGAGAGGCTGACACCCGGTTTCGGCCGACAACAAAAGGCAGGAACCGACAGAACTGAACGGTTCGTGCGCCACCAGGAACCAGGAACCAGGAACCAGGAACCAGGAACCAGGAACCAGGAACCAGGAACCAGGAACCAGGAACCAGGAACCAGGAACCAGGAACCAGGAACCAGGAACCAGGAACCAGGAACCAGGAAC
>JANOHG010000594.1:0-13409 GCA_031406375.1 Archangiaceae bacterium
CGAGGCAGTGATGCGCGCGCTCAGCCTTCGACCGGCGGTCTGCAGTACAAAGTGGTCGGAGGCTCAATCTCGAATGGTGGCTACGAAGATGACTTGAACAAGTTCACAACTGAAGGTTGGCGTTACGTAGGCACAATTCCACTTGGGGCTGGCAATTCAAGTCTGGTGTTCGAACGAAACCGGTGAAGAGGTGGTCGCCAGACCCACTGATCGGGCACGTACGACGGCTCGATGGCATCTGTCGCGCCGTCGGCACCGCGCTCGCCGATGACGACGTGCAGGTCATCACCGCGCCTTCGGTGCGCCTCGACCTCGAGCAGGACAGGAAGGCGCTCGGTGAAACCGTCGCCTGAAGCCGAGGCTGATCCTCCTGGACCCCCTCGTCCGGCTGCATCGCATCGACGAGAACCTCTCGGGCGAGGTGGCGCCGCTGCTCGCCTTCCTGCGCATTGGCGCCGGCCTCGAGCGCGGCGGGGCAATCGAGATTCAGGTCGAAATCGAGCAACAGCGAAGCGGTGAAAGCGCACTGCGCCCGATCGATGTGCTTCTTCAGCACCGCACCTTGGCGATAGGAGGCGAAGTATGAGTACGACGGCTTGAGCGGCTCTCCGACGACTTGGGAGAACCACGTGCAGAGCTGTCGATGGTGATTCTTGGCGCTGCGGCCTCAATGACTATCTACCGGCCTCCAGCGCCGCCTCGATCCGCGCCACCACTTCGCCCGGATCCTCCCGCCAATCCTTGGCGAGCACGGTCTCGACCTTCCACCCGAACGCATTGAGCAGCCCCGGCTTCACCCGGTACCGCTCATCCGCATCCCCGGACCCGTAATAGGCATCGGTATCGACGAGCACGGCGAGCCGATGCTGCGTATCCATCGCCCGCCGCACCGCGAGCTCGCACCGAAACCGCGATCCACCGACCGCCTCGTCCACCACCAACCCGCGCGCCCGCAGCGCAACCGCCAGCGCCTTCACCGCCGCGTCGCGCGGCGCCTGCTTCGCTGCGACCTCTCCGCCATGGCTGACCTTGCGCAGCGCTCCAGCGGCATCGGCGGCGTCTCCCCGCGACAGCGCAGCGGCGTAACGCAAGTAACTGCGCAGCGTGTTCGCCCCGTCGTTGTAGTCATTGGTGATGTGCACATCGTCGATCGAGCTGACGACCGCGAGGTGCCGCCGCGCGCGCGAGAAGATCACATTGAGGCGCTTCTCTCCCCCGCGCTTGTTGATCGGGCCGAAGTTCATCCGCATCCGCCCGTGCGTGTCGGGGCCGTAGCAGATGGAAAGAATGATGATGTCGCGCTCGTCGCCCTGCACGTTCTCGAGGTTCTTCACGAACAGGCCGCAGAACTGATCATCCTCGGTGCGCTCGTACTCGGCGTCGAGCCGGGTGCGGAACTGCGAATCCTCGAGCGCGAGCCGTTCGAGCGCGGTTTCGATCTCTCCCTGCTGCGCCTCGGAGAACGCAACCACTCCCAGGCTCTGGCCGGTGTCGGCGGCCAGCACGCCCCGCACCATCTGGGCGATGTAGTCGGCCTCGAGGCGGTTGGTGCGCGAGTCGTAGGTCGCTCCGTCGAGGCGGTGGTAGCTGATCGAGCGCTCGAGCAGCCTCAGCGCTCCGTCGGCGCCCTGCTCTGCCTTGCTGGCGCGGATCGCCGCCCGCGGACTGACGCGGGTCGGCGTCGGAATCGTCGCCAGCTTTCCCTCGTAGAAGGCGCAGTTCGAGAACTGAATCAGCGCCTCGTCCCGGCTGCGGTAATGCCAACCCAGCATCGTCGACGGCAGCGTGCGCGCCGAGTGCGCGAGCAGGCTGTCCGCATCGAGCTCGTACGAGACAACCGCTTCCTGTTCCTCGAATGTGACCGCGCGATCGTCCTCCTCCTGCGCGCTTCCGAAGAAGTTGGTGGGCGGTAGCTGCATCTCGTCACCGACGATGATCGTCTGCTCGGCCCGATGAATGGCGGGAATCGCGTCCTCGAGTGGGATCTGGCTCGCCTCGTCGAAGATCACCACGTCGAAGTAATCGCTCGAGAGCGGCAGCGTGTCGGCGACGCTCAGCGGACTCATCAGCCACACCGGCTTGAGGTCCCGAATCACCAGCCCGGTCTTCCCGGTCATCAGCTCGCGAATCGACTTGAAGCGCATCACCTTGCCGGTCTCGTGCTCCAGCTCACGGCGGCCGGTCGAGTAGTCCCTCTTGAAGTTCTTCTCCTCGATCGAGAGCCCCGCGGCGGAAGACGCAGCGCGCTGGACGTGCTCCAGAAAGTTGCTGCGCGCCTTCTCCAGAATGAACGCCGCGTTCGCCTTTCGCCAGGCGGCATGACCGCTCACCAACTGCTGATGCAGCGGCCCCAGCGCGCGACCCGTGACCGCCGCCGCGGCGGGATCCGTCCTCAGCGCGGCCGACGCGGCCTTGTCGCAGACCGCCCACTCGAACGCCTCCGGTTCCAGCGGCAACACCTGCAGCGCCGAGGCGACGCCGGGCCAACCCTGCCGCAGCTGGCGGAGCGCTCCGGCCAAATCCGGAATCCCACCGAGCTTCGCTTGAAGCCCCTTGAGCTGCGTGCGCATGTCCTCGAGCGTCAGCGTCCCGTACCCGTCGAACACCGCGTCGAGCTCGCCGCGCAGCTGCTCGAGGTGAGGCGCCTGCATCGCCAGCTTCTCCGCCCACTGCGCGGCCCCTGGCGCCAACAGCTCGTTTCGCAGCTCGCGCTCGGCGGCAGTCCATTCGGTGCGAGCGTGGAGCGACTCGACCAGCTGCTGCGTGCCGTCGAGATCCGTCACTCCAAGCTCCGCGGCGGCGACGCGCTTGCCGGCCTCGAGCGCATCCTCGGCGTCGTAACGCGCCTTCAGCTGCGCGAGCGCATCGACGTACTCGGGAGCGACCAGCAACCGGGTGAAGTCGAACCGCTCGCGGATGATTCGCCGCAGCTGCCAGAAGCTGGGGAAGAGAAACCGCCACGCCTTGCCGTGCCACTTCCGGGCGAGCTCGAACACCGACGCGAGCTCCGTGCGGCTGATCGGCGTCTTCCACGGCGCGGCCGCCGCGACGGCTTCGGTCACCAGGCGGACCTTCTCGGCGAGCGCGGCGAAGCGCTGACGAAAGCTGCGGTACAGCTCGGTGCTCTGCTCGAGCAGCGCGAGCAAGCCCGCCTGCGCGAGCGGCCTCACCAGTGCGGCGAAGGAGGCACGCTCGAAGGTCGCGGCGAGCGCGAGGGAGCTGCCCGAGTCGAGCCTCTCGATCAGAGGCAACACGCGCCCGAGCGTCTCGGAAACGAGCGCGATCGGGCGGTCGGCCGCGAGCACGCGATCGTTGAGCAGCCTGCCCGGGTGCAGCGCCAGCACCGGAGGCTCTCCGAGCGAAACCAGCACCCGCGTCAGGTGCTCGAGGCAAGCCTGGCTTGCGAGCCACTCGGCGTGGCGCGGAAGACACTCGAGCTGGGTCGCAGTCAGCACGACGCGGCTCTTCTCGAGTCCGACCGTGCGCCGCAGCAGCTGCACCAGCGATTGGGCACTGCCTTCCGGCGCGAGTGTCATCAGTCGATCCAGCCGGTGCAGCGTCTGCAGCGGGGTGGCGAACGCCGCGAGCGTCTCCTCGCGTTCACGCACCGCGGCCGACGGCTCGCCAGGCGCCATCCACACCTCGTAGGACTCCTTCAGCGAGGCGACGAACTCCTTCTTGTCGGCCTGCGAATCGTGAATGAGCGAAGTGACCCGATCGAGCCCCAGCTGCCCGAGCCGATGGAAGACGACGTCGATCGCCGCGCGCTTCTCGCAGACGAAGAGCACCCGTTTCCCACGCGCGACGTAGTCGGCGATCAGGTTGGTGATGGTCTGCGATTTTCCGGTGCCCGGCGGCCCCTGGATGATGAAGCTCTTCGCAGTGCGCGAGCGCGCGATGGTCGCGGTCTGCGTCGCGTCCGCAGGCACGACCGGAAACTGCTGCTCGAGCGGCAGCGGCTCGACTGGCTCGAGCATCGGCCGCGCCTCCGAGGAGAAGAGCGCATCGAAGGCCCGGTTCTCGCGCTGCTCGTCGAGCAACGTCTCGTAGTCCTGCACCAGCGACATCTTCTGGTAGTCGAAGTTGGCGAGGGTGACGCAGGTGAGATCGAAACCCCAGCGAAAGGGGCCGCCGGCGTCTCCGGCCTTCTTGAGCGAGAAGAGCTCCTTCTCGATCTCCCGGACGCCCGGCTCGGCCATCGCCGGCATTCGCGGCCGGGGCGCATCGAAGATCGTCGCCGCCGGAGACTCGGAGGGCGCGACCCGCAGGGTGAACAGGCGCAGACCCAGCGGCTGAAAGTTGTCGGTGCGGTAGCTGTAGTCGATGCCGTCACGTGCCTTCACGCCCCGGCCCGACAGCTGGGTGCGTTTGCGAAAAGCGTCGAGGCGCCGGCGCACGCGGGCGTGGATCAGCTCGATCGATGGGCGATCGAGCTTGTCGATTACCACTGCGGGCTCGGAGGCGCGCACCTGGGCGGTGAGAGTCTCGAGCAGCGCGTCGAGCGCGCCCGGCTCGCACAGGTCCACCGCCTCGGGAAGGCGAATGCCATACAGCTGGCCGAGGACGTGGCGCAGCACCGGGTTGACCTCTGCGTGCTCGGACGTGGAGACGAGGACGTAGGAGTCGCGAACGCCCTTCTTCTTCTGCAGCTCGACAGGCACCAACAGCAGTGGCGAATGGATCCGTTCCTCGCGCGCGTTCTTCAGGTCGTGCCAGTGCAGGAAGCAGATCGCCAGCTTGAGCGACGAGAAGCCGTACTCGGCCCGAGCGCGGGTGGCGGTGGTGCGGATCTTGTCGAGGGACGCGGGGACGAACGGGTAGTCCTCGAAGCGCAGGTAGCTGCCCAGCGCGATCGGCTCGAGCTTCCCCAGCTGCGCGACCAGCTGCGGGCGGCAGGTGAAGAGCGCATCGGGTGAGAGGTTGCGCACGTCGAGCACCAACGGGACGGAGGTCTCGGTGAGATCGAGCGATTGCCCGCTGGGGTGAAAATGAAGCAGGCGATTGCGGCGCGAGAGATCGAACAGCCGCCCGCGAAGCCGCTCGGAGATCACACTTCGGCGGCTGGCGTGGGTGCGAGCCACCAGCCCGGCGATCTCTTTCAGGTCGAGCTCGGGCCGAAGCTCCTGGGTGCGGTAGTGCTCGAGCGTCTCGACCACGCTGCGGAGATCCTGCGGGCGCTTTCGCCGATCGAGCTCGGTCATCCGCTCGATCGCGCGGGCCACCACCGGGTGCAGGCGCGGGTTCAGGCCGGCGACGTCGTGGCGCGCGAGCACGAAGCGGGAGAGTGCGTCTTTGCCGGTGAGATCGAGGTCCGACGCGAGGCTCGCGAGGATCAGCCCCAGCACGTAGATGTCGGTGACCGGATCGTGGTGACCCAGCTCGTGCTCCCAGCTCACGTAACCGGGGAGGTAGACGAGCCGGGTCAGCACCGCTCCCCGTTCACCGATGAAGAGATCCTGCTGCGATGACGTTCCCGAGTCGTCGACCGTGCGCGTGCGCGCGACGACGTTCAGCGCGGGCGTCTCGTCGCGCTGGAGCGCATCGACCTTCTCCAACGCACGCCGAGGGGCCAGGCACCGCGCGTTCTCGAACCACAGGCGCCCGTTGAGCAGGTGCAGCCCGGCCACGCCTTCCAGCGGAGCGACCAGCCCCTTCTCGTGCGCCTCGACCACCTGGCGGAGCAACGGCAGCGCGGCAGCGAGGACGTCGTCGGTGCTGCGGTGGCGATCCTCGGAGCCGAGCAGGGACTCGAAGGTCTCCGGGGCGGAGAGCTCGGTCATGGCGCCGCCTCCTTCTGGGCCCGCGCTTTTTCGATCAGCGTGGGGGCTTGATCCCGCGCCTGCTCGAACGCCTTACGATTGAGCTTCAGCTCGTCACGGGCGATCTTGTCGAATGCCTCGGCGACGCCGTGCTGCGCGGCGAGCTGGCAGGCGTGCGCGAGCGCCACTTCTCCGAGGGAAGGATCGACCACCGCAAAATCGAGCAGGAGGTAGGCGACATATTCCTGCACCGATGGCGTGGCCGGAACGGCTTCCTCGACAGGAGCCGACTCGAGCGCGTCGGGGAAGAACGAGCGCGCGTGGGCCAGCACCGGCTCGGTGCGGAACCAGGGCGGCGCGATGACGCTCGCCAGCAGTGCGCGGGTGCGGCGGGTGAGTTCGACCTGATCCAGCAGATCGAGCGTGTCGAGCGAGAGCGGCCCATGCACCATCGCGGTCACCTCGGGCTCGGCCTCCACCTGCTTCTGGTGCCAGAGCGAGATCGCCCGCGCGCGGATGAAGGACTCGGGGTGGGTGATGCCCTCGGAAGCGACGTTCGCCTTGCGGGTGAAGATCTCCTCGGCCTGGCGGGCGTACGCGCCCGGGTCGACCTGCGCCAGCCCGGTGCCGACCTTGACCAGGCAGGAAATCACCGGCCGCGGATCTCCGCAGACCACCAACGAGCCGCGATCGGCGTAGAGCTCGGTGTGGCGGCGCGCGCGCAACGCGGTCGAGTGGTGGCTGGGCTGCGCGCCTTCATGGCCGGCGATCGATTCGATCACATCGTTCGCGACCCGCAGCGACCCGCCCTCGATCGACCACAGCTTGTGGTGCGCCAGCTCGTGGCCGACCAGCGCGCGCAGCTCGGCTTCGTCGAGCGCGGCGAGCACCTGGCCACGCAGCACGATGTGCGCCTCGCCGGGCAGATAGCAGAGGGCGGCGTTCATCCCGACGTCGCCTTGCCCTTGGTAGAAGGTCACCGGCAGCTCGAGCCCAAGCGCGGCGAGCGCGCGTCTGGAGATCGCGTAGATCTGCGGGTGCGCGGCTTCCTCGAGCCGATACGTCGACTGGAGCAGCTCGAGCCGCACCGCCTCGGTGTAGTCGTTGGCAAAGGAATCCGAGGCGAACCACTGCCAACGCCCAGGTTCCGACTCGCGCAGTCGATCGCGCAGGCGCAGCAGATACGAGGGGGCTTCGAGCATGGCCGCGCACTGTACAGCGAGGCGTCAGGACGTCGGGCGGCTCGGACCTTTTCTGTTTCGATCATCAAGGTATTGTTGTGCGCGCAGGTCGCGAAGAACGGGAGAGGGACGAATGCGGAAGCTCTTCGCGGCCTCCCCCGTTGCTTTGAGCGCAGCCCCGGTGGTGCAACCGGTCGCCTCGCCGCACGTCGAGCTTGAAAGAAGGCAGCCGCCGAGCTTGTCGAGAGCGTCGCTGCCCAGCTCGGTGCGAACCGACTCCCGCATCGATTTGCAGGCGTCCAGCTCAGTTCCACACAGGGCCTTCATCTTCCCGCAAGCTCGCGATTCGTCCTTGCAGGCGGCAAGGGTGAGAACAAGTCCAAGGGCCAGCAGCGTTCGAGTCATCGGTAGGTGGCGCCTTACTGCCAGGTGCGGCCGGTTTCCACTCCTCCTGTACGCCCAAGACGCGACGTCTTGACCGGACGTCGTTGGGCAAAGCGTCGCGCCAGGCTGACTCGTTCACCTGCTGCAGCGACTCGATCGCCACCTCACCGAGAAGAAGGAGCATCGTCCGAGCTTCGTGAGCGTATGAGTTCAATTAAATTAAACAGGATCGCAGTGCTCGGCTCCACCGTGTATCTGCGAACAGGAGTCCCCATGCCTCGTTGGTTGATCTTCCCGTGCATTCTCAGCGCCTGCGCATCTCAAGGCCCCCTGCTGCGGCCGTTCGAAGGGCACGCCGCTTTGCCTGAGTGCATCGCGCGCGTCCGCGTCTTTGACGGCCTCGCCGATGAGCTGACCGCGCCGATGGACGTGAAGCTCGCCGACGGCCGCATCGAGTCGATTCAACCCGCCGCCGAGACGCTCGCGCCCGGCTGCCTGGACGGCTCAAGGAAGACCCTGCTTCCAGGCCTCATCGACTCGCACGCCCATCTGGCCCTGAGCGCGGGCATGCCGCCGTGGCAGGTCCAGCTGCCCAACAAGTACCAGCACCTCGAGATGTTCCTTTACGCGGGAGTCACCACGGTGCTCGTCGCGGGCGGCTCGGAAATGATGGGCGAGCTTGCTGCCGAGGTGCAGTCCGGACAGACGCTCGGCCCGACGATGTATCGCGCGTCGCGAATCATCACCGCGAAAGACGGTCACCCGGTCGCGCTGTACCACGCGAGCCTGGTCTGGCCGCTGTCGAGCATCATGGTCAGTCGCGACGTCACCGAGATCTCGACGCCCGACGACGTGGTCGCGGTGGTCGCAGCCGAGCGGGCGATGCATCCCGACTTCCTCAAGGTCGTGTACGACGACCTGCCGCAGGGCGGCCCTCACCTGGGACTCGAGACGTTGAAGGCCATCGTCGCCGAAGGCCGGAAAGAAGGCGTGAGGGTCGTCGTCCACGTCGGCTCGCCGCTCGAAGCGGTAGAAGCCGCTGAGGCAGGCGCGTCGCTGTTGATGCACATCCCCTGGGAACAGGTGCTGTCGGACGAAGACGTAACCCGCATCGCCGGGACCCGGGTGCCGATGGTGACGACCCGCAGGATCTACGCGGCGCTGGACGACGCCATTCACGAGCGTCTGGTGCTGCACCCGATCGAGGCCGCCGTCGCTCCACCCGGAGCTGCCGAGGCGTTCGCCCACCGCCCGAAGGACTTCACCCCCGCGGGCCTCGACGCGGCATTCGAGGCAATTCTGCACACGTGGGACAAGAACCTGGGCGAGAACGTGAAGAAGCTGCTCGCCGCAAATGTCACGCTGCTCATCGGCACCGACAGCGGGCTCCCGGGAGTTTTCCAGGGCGCTTCGATTCACCGCGAGCTCGAGGCCATCGTCTCGCTGGGAATTCCTCCGGCAGCGGTGCTGCGCGCCGCGACTTCGGTGCCCGCCCGCTTCCTGGATCCCTCACGGCGTTTCGGCGTCGTCGAGGCCGGCGCCATCGCTGACCTCCTGCTCGTCGAAGGCAACCCGCTCGAGGACATCAAGGCGACCGAGCAGACAGTGGCAGTTTGGAAGGCGGGCCGTCGCGTGCTTCGGGCGAAGACGCCCTGACGTAGACCAGCTGCCCTCGGGCAATGACGAGCTCAAGCCCAGCGCGCCCTTCAGATCTTCGCCAGGCGAAGTGGGCAACAACACGAGATCGGCCACGAAGCCTGCGCGCACCTGGCCCGTCACCTCGCCCAGCCCGACCACTTCCGCCGCGGTCGTGGTCGCCATCTCCAGAATCTCTTCGTCAAAGCCGCCGAGGAGCGCCTGGCCTGCCTCGGCGTCCGGCTCTCCCAGCGCGTCTGCTTCCGCTGGCTACCGCCTCGCCCCAGCTCGCGCTCTGCCTCAACTAAACATCCGCCTCCCAGACGCACCGCGTCCCGGCGCCGCCACGCTTCGCTGGCCCCCGCGTCGCCGGTGTCAAGGCACACCAACTCGACACTTGACGCCGTTGGTGCTGCCAGCGTCGATGATGTGAGCGCGCCCGACCTGAATGCGCGGGCTCAAGGCGATTTCCGCGGTGAAGTCGGCCTTCTTTTCCGACACATCGACGCCAATCATCAATTGCGAAGCAGTCATCGAGTCGCCGCCGAGCTCGAAGAAATCGTCGTGAACTCCCACGCGCTCGAGGTGAAGAATCTCTGTCCAGAGACCTGCCAGTGCGCGCTCGACCGAATTGCGGGGCTTGACGAACCCGCGCTCGGTGTCTGCCGTCGCGGCGGCGGGATCCGGCAGCTTTTCTCGGTCGGTCTTTCCACTGGGAGAAAGGGGAAAGCTGCTCAAGGGGACGTAGAGCGCGGGGACCAAACAGCGCTGGGGGTCAGAGGGTGGACGAGAGACCGCACGGCGGAGAGCAGCAGAATGAGCAACAACCAATTTGATTGGCTTGAGCAGCAACGACGCCTCTCACCGCGCGCGTTGTTTCTTGCAACTGCTTCCCCTGCGGCCAGGTGCTCGTACAAGCGGCTGCCGCTCGAGGTCGCATTTGGCGAAGGCGTCGATGCTGCGATCCGGTTGCCGATCGAAGGAGGTACGTTGGTGCGCCCCGTGGCCAACCCGATCCCAAGATCCGCGCTGCTGCTGTTCCTGACGGCACTGCCCATTGGCTCGTGCGGCCGCACCGAGGTCTTCGCGAGCCGAACTTCCGGTGGCAGCACTGGAGTCGGCGGCGGCGCTGGAGTCGGTGGCGGCGCTGGAGTCGGCGGCGGTGCTGGAGTCGGCGGCGGCGGCCCCGCGACGTGCAACCCTGCGACGTGTTCCGACGGCTGCTGTCAGGGGACCCTGTGTGTTCGGTTCGGTGATCAGACGGGCAGCAATTGCGGCCTCTACGCTCAGGCTTGCAAGGCGTGTCAGCCTGGGGGCTCTTGCTCTTTGGGGCTCTGCCGCTCGAATCCGTGCAACCCGACCACCTGCACCGGCTGCTGCAACACCGACCTCTGCAGCCCCGGGGTGTTCGCGGGGAGCTGCGGGTCGTCCGGCTGCACCTTGTGCTCTACCGGATCCGCGTGCATCAACCAAAAGTGCACTCCGGTCGGCATCCGCGTCGGAGATCCGTGCACCTCGACATCGCAGTGCTCAGTTCTCGGCATCGGTGCCTACTGCAAGCTGACCACCTCCAGCGGAAAGTCGACCTACCTCGGCGGCTTCTGCACCCTGCCCTGCTACGGCGCGCCGACGTGCCCCGTCGGCAACGGCGCCAACGGCGCAGGTACCAAGTGTCTTCAGCTCGCGTCCGGCTACGGCGAGTCCGATGTCTTCTGCTCGCCCGAATGCGGCGTCCCAAGCTCACCGCCGTGCCGCACGGGGTACGCCTGCAACCAGAACGTCAACGGCATCTCTGTGTGCTGGATCTCCCCACTGCCGTCGATCGACGCAGGTACGCTGATCGGCTCACCGTGCATCAGTAACAGTGAGTGCGCGGGCAACCCGGGTGGCTTCTGCATTCAGGACATGTCGACGACGTTCGGCAACACCGGCTACCGCGGCGGCTACTGCACAGCGACCTGCTCTGGCACGTGCCCTGGCGGCGTCTGCGTCACCGAAGCCTTCCCTTCCCCGGTCGGCCCGCTCAGCGCCACCAACTGCAAGTCGCGCTGCAGTGGCTCGGGCTTGAGCAGCTGCCGCATCGGCTACACCTGCTTCCCGCTGGACGCGGGCGTTGATGGATGGTGTGGCCCCAACTGCGTCAACGGAGGCATCCCGTGTCCGCAGGGAAAGTTCTGCAACCCCTCGTCTGGGTACTGCATTTGAGCCGGTGGGCCCTTTTCAAAGATCGTTTCCAGAGTGAAGGTGTTGCCGGACCACCGGCGTCACCTTCTTCACAATCCACTCGAGGGTTTGGTGGCTGCAGCGCGCGCAGGCGGGAAGGCCGGTGAAGTCGCCACGGGCAAGCTGAAGTCGAAGCTGCTGCATCCGGTCGCCGTTCCACAGTTTTCGAAACGGGGTCTGGCCGACGTTGCCAATCCGCCAACCGAAGTCTCGTAAAGGCTCGAAGTTGCATGGGCGTGAACTGACCCCCGTCGAGGTCAAGGTCTACAACCTCGGCGACCCTTTTCTGCCTATCCCCTCAAGGCTCAAGGCGCGAGCTGAACCTGGAAGGTGTGTGTCTGACTCCCATCGTCCATGGGAAACACGAGCTCGGTGGCGATCGCGCCGCCCCAATTCGGAATGGGGGAAATCAAGGTCGAAGCGGTGAAGGTGCCGACGACCCAAATGCTGTCGTCGTGGCGGTTGATGCCAACCCCGGTCGCCTTCTCGTCCACGCTTCCGCCGGTGGACCTCAGCCACACCGGCGATCCGGACGCACCATCGAGTTTCAGAGCAAACGCGTCTGCCTGGCGAGCCGTGGTCGGAGCGCCTGGCCCAAAGTCGACCGTGCCTTGGAACACGCCGACGACCACCACTTTCCCGGTTCTATCCACCGCGACGCCGGTCGCTTGTTGCGGAAGCGCGGGCAGCGACGTACCTCCGTCTGCTGCTTTGGCGACATCACCGATTCGACGGGCCCAGAGGGTACCGCTGAGGTCCGCGGCGAGCTTCGCGACGAAGCCGTCTTGCCCTTGCGCGGTGAGCACGATGGGTGGAGTGGCGTTGAAAGTGATGGTGGACCCAGCCAGGTAACCGGCGATGACCACGTTGCCGCTCGCATCGACGGCGACCGCGTCGGCGAGTTGGGTTCCGGCGCTGCCGAGGGGAATGGCTTGAACGGTGGCCCCGGTGGCGGTGTCGAGCTTGGCGACGAACATGTTCCTTCTTCCGGTCGAAGGCGTGGGGAACGCGCCGCCGCCGAAGTTGAGAGCTCCTCCGAACTGCCCGACGACGAAGGCGCTTCCCATCGCATCGGCTGCCACGGCTCTGGCGATCTGATCTCCGACGCCCCCGATCTGCCGAGCCCAGATCAGATCTCCGTTTCCCTTCACTTTGGTGACGAAGAGATCCTTGCCGCCACCCCAGCTTCCGGAAAAGGTACCGAAGCTGACGGCAGCGCTGGCCGTGGCAGCGACGAGAAAGCCCTGGTCTTGTGGATCGCTGGCGAGGCCGAGAACGAAGCCACCTGGACCCAGATCCAGCGGCTTCGCCCAGAGGGCGTCGCCCGTCGTCCGGTCCAACGCGGCGAGAAAGGCAATTTCGTTCGCTGAGGTCAAGGTAAGGCCGGCGCTGAATCTCAAGCTGCCGCTGAATTGGCCCACGACCAGCACGACGCTCTGGCTGACCGCGACGGCACTGCCCAGTTGATCGACTTCGTCTCCGTAGCGCGCGCCCCAGGAAGAGCGGCCGCCAGGGTTGAACTTCACGACAAACAAGTCTGCCGCGGTCACCGACGTTCCCGGTACGGGTTGGGCCGCCAGCGTGATGGAATCGAAGCGGCTGGCGTTGATCAGCCCCCCGACGATCACCGGAGCTCCGGCTTCGTCGAGCGTGACGGAAATCGGCCCGGAGCATTGGAACTTCAGGTGGCTTTCGACGAAGCCGCCGGTTCCGCCATCAGGACGAACGGACGCATCGGGTGGGTCCATTGAAGCACCGCTGTCGGGCACAGCGCCCGCGTCGGCCGCATCGCCCGCGTCGGCCGCAGCGCCACTGTCGACCACAGCACCGCTGTCCACCCCGGTGCCACTGTCGACCTCGCCCGTGCCCTCGAGCCCGACTGCAGGCTCGGGGGTGACGACATCCTTCGAGCATCCGCCGCCAAGCCACGCCAGCAGCGGACACAGCAGCGCGACCCGTCGAGCCGAGATCACCATGGTCAACCTCCTATTGAATTCTGTGAAAGACGAGTCGGGGACCCGCGAATGTCTGATCTGTCCAGTGGCCGATGCCCACCACGAGCCGCGTCTGGCCACCGGAATAAGACGCCCTCACGGTGGGCTTGACGGCGAGGCGAAGGCCGTAATCCTCGGCGGGCGACGAGATCCACGGCGAGAGCGTGCCGAACGCCACCCCTGAGAAAACGGTCGAGACGTCGCCCGTCGAAAGCTCGCGCTCGAGGTCGAGG
>JANOHG010000655.1:0-3479 GCA_031406375.1 Archangiaceae bacterium
GCAGGCGATCAGGGCGCCCGCCGCCCGGAGTCGTTCCGCGGCCGTCGCGTTGAATGGGGAGACATAACCCGCCAGGATCCGCGACCCGCAGGTGGTGGGCTGTTCGGTGGTGACGATGTTGTCCTTGAGCGCTACCGGCACGCCGTGGAGCGAGCCTCGGGCCGGCATGGCGTCGACCCGTGCGGCCTCCGCCCTGAGGGCCGCCTCCGACCAGGCCAGGGTGGCGTTGAGATGGCTCGCGGCGGCGCGGGGCGGCACCTCGCGAATCAGGTCCCCTGCGAGCACCGAGACGCCGGCGGCGTCCTGCTGGCGAACCAAAAGGTACGCCAAAGCGCCCGCAAGGGTGCGCGCGACGTCGATCTTCGTCATCGGCCCACTGCCGTACCCCATGCTGCCCGAGGCATCGACCACCAGCGCCGCGCGGAGGTTGGTCTCATGCTCGTAGCGCTTGATGTAGTACTTGTCGAAGCGGGCGAGCGCCTTCCAGTCGAGGTGGCGAAGCTCGTCGCCAGGCGCGTATTCCTTGTGCTGCGCGAACTCGACCGATTGACCCTGGTGGGGCGATTTGTGAAGCCCGGACAACACGCCCTCGACGACTGCGCGGGCACGGACCTTCAGCCCATCGAGTTTGGCGAGCGTCGAAGCGTCGAGGCTCATCGGCGCTAACCCTTCACGCGCTCGACAATTTGATCCACCAGCTTGGCCGAGGTGATGCCTTCCGATTCGGCGGTGAAGTTCGGCAACACGCGGTGCCTCAGTACGGGCCGCGCCAGTGCCCGTACGTCTTCGACAGTCGCCGAGTACCGGCCAGCCAGAATCGCGCGCGCTTTGGCGCCAATCACCAGGTTCTGGCTGGCGCGCGGGCCGGCACCCCACGCCACGTTCTTGAGCACGAAGTCGAACGCCCCGGCTTCTTTCGGCCGCGTGGCGCGCACCAACTCGACGGCATAGCGCACCACATGGTCTGGAACCGGCACGCGGCGCACCAGGTCTTGAAGCGAGAGAATCTCTGCGGGCGAGAGCACCTTCTGCAGCGGCGCCTGAACGCCCGTCGTCGTCTGTTTCACGATTTGAAATTCTTCATCCGCGCTCGGGTAACCAACGTCGACGAGGAACATGAAGCGATCCAGCTGTGCTTCGGGCAGCGGGTAGGTGCCTTCTTGTTCAATCGGGTTTTGGGTCGCGAAGACGAGAAACGGAGGATCCAACGGCCAGGTGCGCCCACCAGCGGTCACCCGGTACTCTTGCATCGCCTGCAGCAGCGCCGCCTGCGTCTTCGGCGGAGTGCGGTTCACCTCATCCGCCAACACAATCTGCGCGAACAACGGGCCCTTCATGAAGCGCATTTCCCGGCGTCCGGTCGACTTGTCTTCTTCGAGTACGTCGGTGCCGGTGATGTCAGACGGCATCAGGTCGGGTGTGAATTGGATCCGGTTGAACGAAAGGTTGAGCACTTCGGCCAGCGTCGAGATGAGCAACGTCTTCGCCAGCCCCGGTACTCCGACGAAGAGGCAGTGGCCGCGCGAGAACAGCGAAATCAACAAGTGGTCCACCACGTCGCGCTGGCCGACGACGCGCTTCTCAATCTGGGCCAACACGTCGGAGCGGGCACGGGCGAGCGCTTCGACGCCCTTCAAGTCGTCGGTCGAGGTTTCCATTGGTTGGGGCTTTCTTAGCGCCCTAACCCATCGGTCGCGCAGGCATTCCGTTCAGGGAGCGAACTGCACGACGAAAGGAGTGAAGGTGGCCCTGTTAAGGCCGCCAGTCGCCCGAGTCACTGTTACCGTCGTCCCCGCAGCGTCCAGCGAGGCCACCCCCAATACCGCGGCGATGGTGTCGTTCGAGCTGAAGTTGCTCTCGCCAGCCGCTTGCCCACCCATGCCCTGTCCGGACATGAAGACGACGCTGCGGGTGAGGTCGACGGCGGTGGCAACGATCGCGTTGCCCGTCGAGGCGTTGTTCGCATGCACCACGTTGACGGATTGCACCAAGTGCCCCGCGGGCAACTCGATGCGTTCCCAGGCGAGCTCGGCGATGTCCGAGTCGGCACACAGCGCAGTCCCCATGTCGCCCCGGGTGAACGTCAGACCACCGGTGCCTGACACCACTCCCCTCAGCTTGCGCTTACAAATGGAGTTGTCGTCGGCCGTCAGCGACGTGCGCGCGGTCATCAGCGGAAAGGTTCGGTTCACGACCGCAGCGGTGGTCAGGCTGATGGGAACGCTCGTCGCGCCAACCACCGCCGTCGCAGTGCCGCGCTCGATGTTGGTGCCCGCGAAACTCACCACCTGCAGTCCATACCCGCCCGAATTCGTGAACACCATGGGTGTCGTCTGCGCAATCGCAACGCTGGTCGTGCTGGTGAGCCGCGCAGTGAGAAAGTCATCCGCGCCGTTCGCGCCCCCACTGCTGAGGGAAGAGAAGAGCACAAAGCTCTTCGTCAAATCAACAGCGGGGATGGTGACAGTCAAGGGGTTGCTGTTTCCTGCCGCGAAGGTGCCGGTTCGGTGGTCAACCGAGACGCCACCGTTTGCGAAGCTCTGTGCGAACGACACCGTTTGCCAGGCCACTGAAACGGTGTTGTTGTTTCCAGTCCGCTCGCACTGCACATCAACCGAGACGCCACCGGTCACCACCAGCCGACAGCTTGAGTTCGCGTCCGCTGGCGTGGTGGGCGTTGCCGTCGCTTGAAACAGCAGAAAAGTGCGCGCAATCACATTGCCTGGAATTGCGGGGACCACCGGGCACAGCACGGTGGTCGCCCCGTTGCCAATGGTGCAGGTACCCCGTCGGACCATCGGAAGCACCGTCACATCGAGGTTGTCGGTGATGAGGCCTGGTGCGTTCGCAGTGATTCCATAGAGCAGGCTGATTGGCGTCGTCCCTGAAAGGCCGGCGGAAATGCCCTTGGCGTAAATCACCGTGCTGCTCGCGCCTGAAATAATGTCGAATGAGCTGGCCAACGGGGTGAGGCAGTTCGAGTCCGAGAACAACAAAAGCCCAGACGTTGGAGCCATTGCAAGCGTCACAGGCGTCACCGCCGTCGGGCTGGTGGGGCGATCTGCGCTGTCCTGGCGTTCGAGCGTCAACGCTTGGCAAAACCCGGCCTCGACAATGGGCGGTAGCGTCGTGAACACCAACTGGGTCGGCGTTGCTTGGGTGATGGTCGCGGTTTGAGTCCCCACCGTGAGGGTGCCGCTCGATGCCGTCAGGGTGACGGTCGCGGTTGCATTCTGCGCAGAGTAGTAGAAACCGATCTGGTTGGTTCCGTTGGCGATGGTGCGCGTCGCCGCGGTGACAGCAGTGGTACAGGTTGGATCCGAATAGAACGTCGTCGTCGCCGAGCCCGGAGCTGCGACATAAGTGACGACAGTCGGGCCAGATGAGTTGACTGGATTGCCCCCCGCATCTTGAAGCTGAACGGTTCGCAACCCCGAGCAATCGAGAGCGGGAAGAGTGAGCGGGCTTCCCAGAATTGC
>JANOHG010000722.1:0-11629 GCA_031406375.1 Archangiaceae bacterium
CCAGGCGACTGTCAAGCGCAGCCGCAAGCAGTTCGTCGATCGCCGAGCTGCGCCCTGCCGTCTCGAGCTCGGAAAGAAACTTCGTGAATGGACTCGATGAGCCTTCGAAAGGGGGTGGCACTGCGGGCAGCTTTTCACCGAGCGCGTCGATGAAGGCTGCCATGTTCTCGAGCGCGTCGTCGACCTTCCCACCTGACCGTTCGCGATAGTCGAGCAGCGACTCTTTCGATGGCCCGAGTGTCAGCGCATCGCGCCGCGCGCGCAGCCCAACCCAGCTGGCCTCGAGCTTCGGATCCGCCGACAGCAGTCCGAGAAGGGTTAGCGCAGCCGCCGCGCCAGCGCGCGACTGAGGAAAGGGCCTCGCCAGCGTTCGAATCCGAACCCGCGCGCACGACAACTCGCGGTTCCAACCGAAAAACCCAGAAGCGACGACGGTGTCGGGATCCGCGCGCGCGACCGCCAACTCTGCCTCGACCGCCGCCGCGACATCGCTATGCGCGTGGGCCGCGGCCGGAACCTTCGCTGAGTTGAGGCACGCGCCCGAAGCGTAAAGGCGGCCTGCGAGCGCGGCGGCGCCCTCTTTCGCATCGCCGTTGACGGTCTTCATTCTCGAAAGCGCGCGGTCAGCCAGCTTGGTCCACAGCGCGGCGTGAAGCCGTTCGCTGTCGAGGACGATCGCCGCTTCCGCCCCTTCGACGAGGCGGCGTGCGCGCCACAGCGCAGCCTCGGCCGACAGCAACACCTTCGGCTCTTCAGGGTGCAGCGCGGCGCGCACCTTCGAACCCGGATCGCGCGCAAGCGGATTATTCGAAACCACTTTCGCGCTGCTGATCGCCGACAAGCTTGAAACCAACGGCACCGGTTCTGCGCCGCGGCCACCGGCGAGCGTCAGCGCCGCGCCCTGCTTCAACACCACCTTCGTCTCGCGCGGCAGCGCCTTGAGGAAGGCGCGCACGTTCGTTTCGCCGTGTGCCATGACCGCGTCGGGAGTGCTGCCATGCGACTTGACCCCAGTCAAATCGTAGGAATACTCAAGTTCACCCGTTGGCAATCGCCGCGCTTGGTAGGGCCAGATCTCGGCGATCGGCGCGCTCGCCGGGGACGCGGTGAGCGCGACGAGCACCAGGCAAAGCGTCACAGCGAAAGCAGCTTTTTCACAGTGTCGAGAACCACCTGCGCCTGCACAGGCTTGATGAGGTACGCGTTGGCGCCCAGTTTGAGCGCGCGGTCGCGGTCTGCATCCGCGCTCTCGGTGCTGATGACGATGATCGGCACGTGCGCGTTCTTCGCGTCCGAGCGAAGATGGCGGATCAGCTTCAGTCCGTCGAGCACCGGCATGTTGATGTCGGTGAGCACGATGTCGAATTTTCCTTGCGAGAACTTCCTCAAGGCGTCGGCGCCATCCTGCGATTCGACACAGACGATGTCGGTGAGGCGTTGCAGCGCGTACATCACGCTGCGGCGAAGCGCGAGCGAGTCATCTACCACCAGGGCACGAATCGACATTGGAGCAGCAGACGTTATCATCTCTGACTCGTTTCACGTCGCACTCGGTCTTGCAGCTCGACGAGCATCCTGACAATCGGCAACACACGCGTCACCGCTCCGGTGCGAATGGCAGCCTCGGGCATCCCGAAAATCACCGCGCTTTCCTCCGATTCGGCCCAGACTTCTCCACCTGCTTTCCCAATCGCCCTCACGCCTCTCTCGCCATCGACGCCCATCCCCGTGAGAATGACTCCAAAAGCGCGGCTGTGGAGCACTCTCGCACAGCTCTCGAACAAGCGATCGACGCTGGGGGCATATTTGTCGGTCGCCGAACCCAGAGGACTTGCGATGACGAGGTGGCCGTCTTCGCGGTGGAGCTCGAGGTGGCCGCCTCCGGGGGCGATGAAGAGATGCCCCGCGCGAATGCGATCGCCCTGCTTCGCTTCGCTGACCGTCAGACTTCCGAGTCTGTGCAGCCGTTCGGCGAACGCGTGGGTGAAGCGCGGCGGCATGTGTTGGCAGACCAGCAAACAAACCGGCAAGCGCGCCATCGCTTCGAGAAGCTTCTGAATCGCAGGAGGTCCGCCCGTTGACGCGCCCACTGCGACAACGAACGGTTCGGGTTCAGCGACCGTCGGCAGCGGCGAAGGCAGTCGCACGTTGGCCACCACCGACTTTTCGTCCTTCTTCAGCAACCGAACCGAGCGCACCTTCTCGAGCAGCTCGACACGAACGCTTTCGAGGTCCTCATTGCCTCCAGTCGAGGGCTTCGCCACGAAGTCGAACGCGCCCAACTCGAGCGCCTTGAAGACGTCTGAGTCGTGCGCGTAGGACGACAACACGATCACCGGCGTCGGTGAATGGGCCATCAGCAATCGCAAGAACGAGAAGCCATCGAGCTTCGGCATCTCGAGGTCGAGGTCGAGGGTAATCAGGTCGGGCTTGAGAGCGTGCGTTTTCTTCAGGCCTTCCTCGCCATCCGCCGCGCGACCGACGACCTCGATGTCTGGCGACGCCTCGAGGATTCGCGTGATTGCTCGTCGGTTCGAGGGCGAATCATCAATCACCAGCACCCGAATCGTCTTCTCACGATTGACGATCGTCATACATTCCCTGCTCTCGTCGGGCGACGGTAAACGAGATCGCCGTTGAGCTGCACGAGCGCGAAGCCGGTGCTGAAGCTCAAGAGGCTCTCTGAATGGCCGAGCAGAAGAAATCCCCCCGGAACCAGCTGTTCCCAGAACGCTTGGACCACTTTCCGGCGCGCCGCAGCCTCCAGGTAGATGAGAACATTGCGACAGAAGATCACGTCCATCCGGGGCAATAACCGCAACCCTGTCTCGTCGAGCAAGTTCAGATGGCTGAACAAGACCCGATTTTTCATCTGGGCTCTCACCCGGTATCTGCCTGGGGTGATGACGTCGAAGTGACGCGACAGCTGAACAGGCGTCGTCGTGCGCAGCGCCGAACTGCCGTACTCGGAGGCACGCGCGGCGGTCAGCGTTCTGCGCGAGATGTCGGTGCCATGAATTTGAACGTCCCAGCCATCGAACAGCCCCGACTCGGCGATCAGCATCGAGATCGTGTACGGCTCTTCGCCCGATGAGCACCCAGCCGACCACACCCGCAGCCTCTTCGACGAGGCATTCTGCGCCTTGAGCATGGGAAGCAATTCGCGCCTGAACGATTCGAGCTGTACGGGTTCGCGAAAGAAATACGTCTCGTGAGGCACCAGCAGCTCGATCGCCAGCTCGACTTCTTCCTTCGCACGCGAGTCGAAGCGCAAATATCGGTAGTAGGCGCCATAGTCCCGAAGCGAGAGCGCCTCGAGTCGGGGCCACAACCGGCGTTCAACGACGTACTTCAGGTCGTCCCTTAGGTGAAGACCACACGCGTCAAGCAAGAGCTCCTTCAGCAGTCGGAACTCTTCGGCCGTGAGCAGCGGTCGTGCTTCTTCAGGGAATGGCATCAGCGTTCCGCCAGGCTCGCGGCCGACGCCGTCAGCAGCTCGCGCGTCAGCTCATCGGTTTCGCGCTCGAGCGCGGCATGCAAAGGAATCAGCGCCTCGCGTTCGCCCGAGACGGCCAGCGTGCGCGCCGCAGCCACCCGCACATCCCAGCGAGGGTCATTGAGTTTTTCGACCGCGAGCCCCACTCCTTCCACCGAGCTCGCTGCGAAACAGAGCGCCGCCTTCACCACCTCTGCGTCGGCGTGGCGCGCGCCCCGCTCGAGCGTTGCAGTGGAGAGCACGCCCATTGCAAAGAGCGATTGGATCGCGGCGAGCGCGCCCGCGCCGGGCCCAGTCACCATCGCTTCGAGCGTGGCGGTGACTTCGCGCGCGCCCAACTCCCCCGCGGCGATCGCTGCCTCGGTGCGCACAGCGGGTTCCTTGTCAGCCAGGGCGCGCTCCAACAAGACCAGCGCCTCGGTGGGGCCCACCCGACCCAACCCGCGCGCGGCGGCGCGGCGCACCAGCAGCGACTCATCTGCGAGCGCAGTCGAGAGCAGCTCGAGCCCGAGACTTGCGGAAGCTTCGGCTGCCGCGGCGCGGACGCGGTCGTCGGCTTCGTGGGCGCAGCGGCGCATCATCGCGATCGCGTCAGGCAAGGGGGCCACCTGCGCGTAGGCCCTGAGCGCGTGGGGCCGCGGGCGGCGCTCGAGCGAAAGCGCCAGCGTTCGGGTGCATTGATCCGGCACAGTCTCCGACAGGTTGATAAGAGAGCGCGCGGCCGAGGCGGCAAGCAGATCGTCGTCGAGCATCTCGGCCAGCGGAGCAACCGCCGCTTCCGACCGCGATAGACCCAAGCCTCGGGCGGCCAGCTCGGAAAGTTCGAGGTCTCCCGCTTGCACGAGCAAGGTGAGCGCGCCGACCAACGCGGGCTCGGCGGCGCGCAGCACCGCTTCTCCGGCGACGGCTCTCGCCTCGCTCCCCAACGCGGCGAGCGCGGGAGGATCGCCGGCCAGCAGCGTTCGCGCAGCGCTCAGACCCAGGCGGGTCAAGACCCTGAGCGCGACCTCGGCGAGCTCGCCCCCTTCTGCCGCTGCGGCGACTTCGACGGCCAGCGAGGACATCGAGGCCGCTTGAACGGCCTGAAGAGCGCCGCTGCGCAGGGCGCGTTCGTCAGAAACCAGCGCCTTCGCCAGCCATTGCTCGGCGTCGTTCACGTGGCGCAGTGTCGCCTTCAACTCGCCTTCGCAGTCCGCCGACAGCTCGACCTCGCGCGCACCCAGCCCGGCGAGCGCGGCATCGCGCGCAGACGTCAGCAGGCCCCGACACTGCAAGGCAAAAGCGGTGGGGTGGGCGATCTGCCCCAGCAACCGCCAGGCGCTGCGCGCAGTTTCGATCGACTCGAGGTGCGCCAACAGTCGGGGAAGGGGCGGCGGCCGACCCAGCTGCGCCAGGCCTTCGAGCGCACACAGCCGCAGCAATGGTTCTTGCGCCTCGAGCAACTGATCGAGCGCGCGAGTAGCCTGAACGCCTCCGATTTTGCCGAGCGCTTCGGCAACCGCGGCGCAGACGTTTGGATCCGGGTCTTCGAGCGTGGCAACCAGCTCGCCTAACGCTTCAGCTTGCTTCCGTTCACCGAGGATGTCGGCGGCGAACTTGCGCTGGTCTGGATCCGCGTGGTGGAGCAGCGCGATCAGCGGCGAGACCGCAGCGGGTCCGACCCGCGCGAGCGACATTGCCGCGGCGTTGCGGGCTCCGGTCTGACCGCGGTCACCCAACACGCGGATCAACCGAGCCACCTGCGCTGGAGTCGCATCGGCCCGCGCCAACAGCTCTGCA
Source organism: Archangiaceae bacterium (assembly GCA_031406375.1). GTDB lineage: Bacteria > Myxococcota > Myxococcia > Myxococcales > Myxococcaceae > JAGSPQ01. The sequence continues at coordinate 5,276 of JANOHG010000722.1, forward strand.
GCAAGCTTTCGCACCCTCCAGCTGTCGTCGTACAACCCGGCGATTAGCCCTTCGAACGCCTCTTCCCCTGCGCCCGCAAGCAGCAGCTGCTGGTACCGGATTTCGGAGGCATCGTCTCCATCGAGGGCGATCATGGCGCGGCTCCCCGTTCGACCAGCAGCGTCTTCACATCCAGCATCAGCAAAAGGCGGGCACCCATCGTGCAGACCCCCAGTATATGGGCGCGGGCCCCATTCTTCCCTGCCATCGGAGCGACCTGCAGCGAACTGATTGGCACCCTGAGGATAGCCTTGACCGCATCGACGCGCAGCGCGACCCGCGATTTGCCTAGCTTGCATAGGACGAGGCGTTCGGCGGGCTGGGGGGGGGGAATCCCGCCGAGCAGCTGACGGCGAACATCGATGACCGGAATGATTGCACCCCGCAGATTGACCACGCCTTCGACGAACGCTGGAGCCCGGCGGACCCGGGTGATTGCAGGCACGGGAAGAATCTCTTCGACACGCATGATGTCAATCACGTACTCCTCGTCACCAATCCGAAAGGCACACAGCTGGACCCGCTGATCGCCGACGTCGTGCGCGGCGATCACCGCAGCACCTGAGCCACATCGAGAAGAATGTACAGAGCATCGCCCTTGCGCGCGAGGCCCGAAATCGAATCGCGATCGACAGTGCCTGCCGGGGGCGGCTCGAAGCGCGAGGCCAACAGCTTCACCACTTCTTCGACGCCATCCACCAGCACGCCCGCGTCTCCAAGCGTATCGCGCATCAGCACCACCCGGGCCGCGCGGGGAACGTCGTCCGGCCCTGAGACGACCGGAGCCTGGTCGGCCAGCCCAAGCCGGAGCTTGACGTCGTACACCGGCAGCACCTCGCCTCGCAGGTTCATGACCCCAAGCAACCCCTTCTGGCCGCGTGGGACCTCGGTCAGCAACGGCACTTTGACGATTTCACGAACGTCGGCAATCGGCACGGCGTAGGTCTCGGTTGCGAGTCGGAAGGCGAGAAATTCCTGAGGCTTTTCGGTGTCAGCTTCGCGCATCGGCTCGGCAGAATCAGCGGGTAGGTGTTCCAACGGGCCGACTTCTTCGTCGGGCCGGTAGAAGAATGCGTCGATAAGCGTCGAGAGCGGCAACAGAAAGGGTTTTAGCGCACCCGACCGCGATCGCGAGGACGCATACTGCTTCTACCGATGATCCTGGTTCTTTCGATGGCGCTGGTGGCTGCAACCCTCGATGCCGGATCTGGGGACGCAGGGGTCGCAGGTTGGCGGCTGTCACAAAAGCTCGGCAAAGGCAGCGCACTTCGGGAAGGCCTGGTGGGGCAACTGACTGCAGACGCCGGAAGCGACCAAAGGTTCCAGGGCGAACAGCCGCTGACCCGCGCCGAGAGCGAGGCGCTGCTCGATGATCCGCGCGCCGAGCTGATCTACGGGGCGAAGACGGTGTCGATCGTCGCTCCTTCGATGTTGACCCGGCAGCGCAACGACCACCTCGATCTGATGAAACTGTTTCTTCAACCCGAACGCCTGAACGCAGGCGTCGCGTTCGCCAAGGACCACCGCGTGTCGCTGGAACGCGCACAGGCGAAGCATGGCGTCGACTACGAGGTCATCATCGGGATCCTAACCTGGGAATCGAAGCTGGGGACAATCACCGGCGACTACCGCGCGTTCAACGCTCTTGCTTCACAAGCGTTCTTCGTCGACGACGCCAATGCGGTGGCGCTCGCGTCGGCTGGCGAGAAGAACCTGGTCGACGATGCGGCGCAGAAGCGACGCGTTTCGACCATTCGTGAGCGTGGGCGGCGCAACCTGATCGCGCTGATTCGACAGTGCAGAGCGCGCGGAATCGACGCGCTGGAAGTAAAGGGAAGCTGGGCCGGAGCGCTGGGCTTTCCACAGTTCATGCCCGCAAGCTTGCGGTGGGCGGATGACGGCGACGGCGATGGGAAGATTGACCTCTTCAGCTTCGACGACGCGATCTTCTCGATTGGGCGGTACCTGGCCGAGCACCGCTTCAAGAAAGACAGGCGCAAAGCCGTTTGGGACTACAACCACGAAGAGGCTTACGTGCAGGGGGTGTTGGCTTACGCCGATGCGCTGCGGGCCCTGATGTCAAAAGACGCAGGGGAGGCCACCGCCGACAGCGGCACACAGGAACCGAGACCCAAAAGCGATTAGCCGACCGAACGGGGCCGCAGCAGCTCTTCGATCACCGACGCGACATCGAGCACCAGCACCGTTCGACGGTTGCCCAAATCGGTCGCGCCCGCGACGCCCGGCACCGAGCGCAACCTGCCTCCCAGCGGCTTGGTGACGATGTCCTGTTGGCCAAGCAGCTGATCAACCGCAAGCCCGACGCGTTGCTGCGCGAGGCCGACAATCACCACCTGATGCTTTTCGAGCGTGGCTTCGGGAAGCGCGAAGACGCGAGAGAGCCGCACGAAAGGCACCGTCTGCCCACGCAGACTGAAGACCTCTTTGCGCTCGATGGTGCGCAATTCGTCGGCGCGAACCTGAACGATCTCGAGGACGCTGTTCTGCGGCACCGCCCAAACTCGCCCACTGACCTCGACCACCAGCGCGCGGATGATCGCGAGGGTCAGTGGTAAAGTCAGGGTGAACGTGGTGCCTTCCAGGCGCTTGCTGGTGATGTCGATGATCCCCGACAGCCGCGCAAGGTTGGTCTTCACGACGTCGAGCCCAACGCCACGGCCCGACAGCTCGCTGACCTTGACCCGTGTGGAGAAGCCGGCGAGAAAAACGAGGTTGAGCAGCTCGCGGCGCTCGAGTCCTTCTGCCTGGGCAACGGTGATGAGGTCGCGTTCGATGGCGACCTCGCGAATCCGCTCTTCGTTCATCCCAGCCCCGTCGTCTCCGACCTCGAGCACGACGTGGTTTCCCTGCTGCCGCGCCTTCAGCCGAACAATCGCCCGGCGCGATTTCCCGGCCTTCAACCGCGCTTCGGGCGCCTCGACGCCATGATCGATCGCATTGCGCAACAGGTGCATCAGCGGGTCCGACAGCTCTTCGACGATCAGCTTGTCGAGCTCGACGTCGCCACCCGCGAGATCGAAATCGATCTCTTTTCCGCTTTCCCGAACGATGCGACGCACCAGCCGGGCGAGCTTGTCGAACACCTGCCCCAAGGGAACCATTCGAACCTCGAGGATCCCCTTCTGCAACTCGTCGAGCTTTCGTTCGAGCGCCCGACTCTCTTTGAAGAGCTCCTGGCCCCACACCTTCGGCAGCGGCAACCCCGCGGCCTGACGAGCGCCGTCGGCGAGATGTTGGATGTTGCTCTTGATCAACAGCAGCTCTCCGACCGCGTTCATCAACCCATCGAGCCGCCCGATGTCGACCCTGACCGTCTGGGTCAGCGATCGCAGTGACGTCTCGGGCGTCGCAGGGCGGGTGGTCTCGAGCGCCTTGAAGACGGGCTTCGCCAGTGGCTTGACTTCGATGGGCGCGGGGGCGAGCAGCGAAACCATCCCCTTCTGTTCGGCCGCCGCGGCGTCGAGTTCGCCCTGGCTGCGCGCGCTGCCAACGACGAGATCGAAGGCGATGCTGTTCTCGTCGCCCGGCTGCGACGACGGCAACGTCGAAATCACCTCACCCAGCGTCTTCAGGTTAGCGTTGAGCGCTGCGAGCCCTTGGTCAAAGTCGGCCAGGCTGAACACCGCGCGCACTCGATAAAGCGTGACGCGCTTCTTCACGTTCTCTCGAAGGCGGTGCTCTTCGTACTCGGTGAATACCCCGCGCAAATTGGGGTCGAGCCCAAGGCTGTCGAGCGGATCGACCGCCGCGACAGCCGCGGGCACAAGCCGCGCCAATCGGTCTGCCTGGGTGACCGCGCGCTGCTGCGCGGGTCCACCGACGATCTCTTCAGCGGCTTCGGTGAGCAGCGCATTGAGCAGATCGAGCGTCTCGATCAGCGCGTCGAGCAGCCCGTCATCGAGCGTGACCCTCCCCAGCCGCAACCCGTCAAGCAGATCTTCGGCCTGGTGAGCCAGCCGCGCGATCGCGTCCTGCCCGAACATCCCCGACAACCCTTTGAGCGAATGGGCGGAGCGGAAGATGCCGTTGAGCAGCTCGGGATCAGGATCCTGGCCGCGGCGTTCGTCGAGGATCAGCAAATCGCGCCCGAGCGTTTCAAGGATCTCGTTGGCCTCGGCAATAAACTCGGAGACGGCGCGAGGGATGGCCATCAGGGAAGCTTGAGGTATCTCTTCACCAGCGCCACCAACACTTCCGACCCGAACGGCTTGATGAGGTATTCCGTGGCGCCAAGCGTCAGGCCACGCTCGCGATCCTGGTCTCGGCCTTCAGTGGTGACGACGAACAGCGGCGTGTCGCGGTAGTGCGGGTTTTTCTTTACGAAGTTGATCAACTCGAGGCCGTTGATGTCGGGCATGTTGATGTCGGTGATGATCAACGAGAACTGAAACCGGGGCAAAACCTTCAGGGCTTCAAACCCGTTGATCGCGCAAACGACCTCGACCCCGTCGATCTTCTGGACGGTGGTCGCCAGAAGTTCGCGGGTTGCCTTCGAGTCTTCGACGATTAGTACCTTCACGGCCACTCCGGAGACTACCTCGTTCCGTTCAGCAGCGCTCGCACTCCGCGCTCAGCCAGTATTGTAACCCCCCCACTACCAAACCCAGGCAAAAAGTGTTGCTTGAGCGCGTCGACGCGCGCCTCATCGGTGAGCGCTGCACTACCGGGAAGCGCCAGCGCCACCGAGCCGACGCCCGCTTTCTTGAGCATGACCGCCGCGCCTTCCAACAGCTTCCCCAGCCGCTCCTTATCAACCGTCACTTCAAGTCCAACTCCAATGGCAAAGACGCGCGTCACTGGAAAATGCCCCGAGGTTGGGACGAGGAGACAATCGTCGATCGCTCCGACGAAGAAGCCCTGCTCGAGGACGCGGGAAAGCCCACCTCCCAGCCGCCAATCAACGAAGCCGGCCGCGCCAGACAATGGGCGATCATCTTCGGCGACGAATAAACACACTGCATCGCACCCGATGAGACCGTCGAGAACTTCGAGGCTGGGTTCGAACGCGGCGGTCATCGTCTCACTCCACGGCGCACTTGAAATTAAGGCTTGTTGAGCGTGGCCGCGATCTTGTCGAGCAGGCCATTGATGAAGGCTGACGACTCTTCGTTGCCGAACTTCTTTCCCAGCTCGACAGCCTCATTGAGAGTCACCTTGCGAGGAATATCGTCGCGATATTTGAGTTCCCATGTGCCCAATCGCAACACATTGCGATCAATGCGCGACATGCGTTCGAGCCGCCAGTTGTGACTGTGCTGCTCGAGCAGCGGGTCGATTTCGGCCAGCTTCGCGCGCACGCCTTCGACAATCTCGAGCGCGAACGAGTGGGCCGATGGGTCGCCAGGCCCTTCGTCGTCGCTGGCTCCCCACGCCGAGTCGAGCGCGCCGCCGGCAGTTGCCGCCGCGGGCTCGCCATCGAGCTGGAACAGCGCCTGAAGTGCGCGCTCGCGCGCCGTGCGTCGTGCGCCCATGTGGGCTACTTGCTTCCCATCGAGGCGTAGAGGTTCACCATCTCGATGCAGGAAACCGCCGCCTCGGCGCCCTTGTTTCCACTCTTCACTCCGGCGCGATCAACGGCTTGTTCGACGTTGTCGGTGGTGAGCACGCCGAAGGTAATCGAACACCCGGACTCGAGCGCCGCGCGACCGATGCCCTTCGACACTTCTCCGGCGACATATTCGAAGTGGGGAGTGCCGCCGCGGATCACGCACCCCAACGCGATCACCCCAACGTATTGGTCGGCTTTGGCAATTCGAGACACCAGCGCCGACAGTTCGAACGTGCCCGGGCAACGGTAGACGTCGATCGAGTCGTCCTTCACGCCGTGGCGAACCAGCGCGTCGACCGCACCCGACAACAGTTGCTCGGTGATGAAGCTGTTGAACCGGCTGACGCAGATCGCGAACCGCCCTTTGGGCGAAACCAGATTTCCTTCGAAGGTACGAGGCATGGAGGCGCGCACCTTACCTCAACGCGCGCGGCGGCGAGCAGGAGCTGCACCCAGAGGAATCTGAGCGATGAGCTTCAGGCCGTAGCTGTCGAGACCAACGATTTGTTTCGGGTGGTTGGTGAGCAGCTTCAGCTCGGTCAGACCGAGGTCGGTGAGGATCTGCGCCCCGACACCGAACTCGCGCAGCCGGGTCTGCTCGGCATGCCCGGGAACGTTCTCGTCATTCGACGGCACCGAAGTCTGCAGTGCCTGCTGGGGCCCCACCCGCTTTCGAAGGTAGACGAGCACTCCTCTGCCTTCCTTCGAGATTGCTTCCATCGCCTGCTTGAGCGCGCCGTCGCCTG
>JANOHG010000775.1:0-1961 GCA_031406375.1 Archangiaceae bacterium
TCGCCAACGCGCGGCGCAGTCAGGTTGCGAATCACAACGAAAAAGTAGGGCTGTTGGGCGGGTACGTGCCCTGCCGCCTGCAGCTCTGGCGCGAGCACGAATCGGATGTGAACCTTTCCATCGCTGGGATCCACGTCAGCCCAAGTGGTGGCCATCGACTGCCTGATGGAATTGACGTTCTGATTGGCTCCCTGGTGATAAGTGTCGGGTGCAATGATTGCCGCCCCGTACTCGTTGATCGCGGCCGACGTCAGTTCGAAGCGCGGCCAATGGGGCACATTGGGGCCCGCGACAAGGCCAGCCGCGGGCTGCGACTCGGGAATCGCGTTGGTCTTCGTGAACGTGAAGTCGCGACCTCCTGCCGTGAGCTGTAGTTGAGCGACAGTGGTGGGCGGAACCGCCAACAGTCCGGTTGCGTTGAGAAACGTGGACTTTGTCCAGGAAGCGAAGGTTGCAGATTCGAAACCTCCGTTGACGAAGAGCTCTTGCTGCTTTTGGCCAACCGCGATGTCCGCCGAAGCGTCATTGGGTGGCTCGCACGCGGAACCCATGAGCAAAGCCGCGACGAGAACAAAAAGCTTCACGCTCCGGTTACGTCTACTGGAATCCAATGGGAACCCCCTGCCAACTTGTCGGGGCGAATCATCACCCGACAACGACAATGGAGGCGAAAATTCAGCCGTCGAAACAACTCTCGAGACGAAAGTGGGTGCGAGGTTTGAGCTTGAGTCAGCAGGGTGTGCGCACGACGAAAGTCGCATCACCCGACCAAGCCCCCGCCAAACCCCCAGACACCTGGATCCGCATTCAGCGGTTCGACGCGTTCACCACCTTTCATGCTGGGCACACCCAACAAGCAACAGGGCCTGAACCGGTGAAGGTTCAAGCCCTGTGTGAATCACAAGCTGTGAGGAACGACTTACTTCTTCGCAGGGGCCGCGGCAGGAGCTGGGGCCGGCTTCGCCGCCTCAGCAGCAGGGGCCGCGGCAGGAGCAGCAGCCGCCGCGGGTGCTTCCTCGACCTTCTTCTCTTCCTTCTTGGCCTTCTTGGCAGACTTCTCGGCCGGCTTGGCCTCAGCGGGCGCGGGATCAGCGGCAAACGCGTTGAGGGCAAAGATCGACAAGGCGACAGTGAGGAGCTTCTTCATGGTATTTCTCCAGTTCATTTCAAGGTACCGCTTGATGCGGCGAAGCGATGTTCGCAGCCGATGTGCCAGACTTTAGTGGCTTGAATTTGCTTCGGATTGATTTCGTCACTGGGGAGCTGATCCCCATATTGAAGGAAGGACTGTTGCCGCCTTCCCCAGTTCAACCTAAGGAAACGGTGATGGCCCGGCCTTCTTCCAGACTCCCGATTCGAGGCCTTCGGCTCGGCTTTCTGGTGGTCGTCGCGTTGTTGACCAGCGGCGCAGGTTTCATTCTCTTCAGCGCGCGCCGCACCAATCAGCGCACAGACCATCTCGTCGCTGCTTCGATGGAACGCGAACGGTTGATCGGCCTGCTTCGGCTCGACGCGACGCTGCTGTCACAAGCGGCCAATGACCACATCAACGCCGTCACCGACGAAGAACGGCAAAGCGCGGACGAAGCGATGGGCGTCATCCTCGCCGAAATCCAGGCCCTGTCGAACCGCTACACCTCCGAGCTACCGCGCAGCGAAGTCGTCACCTGGCTGAAGCTCAAAGACACCAGCGAAAAGCTGGTGAAGACGGTCGACGTGACGGTGAAGTATTCGAACCTGAAGGAAGCAGAGCGCGCACGAAAGCATCTCGAAGAAGAAGTGAAGCCGATCAACTTCGAGCTCGACGAACTGGCGAATGAGCTTGCTCGCCAGAACGCAGAAGAGACGCAGAAGTTGTTGCACAACCTTCAGGATTTGCGCTGGCGGGCAACCCAAGCCGCGGTCGCCGTCGTCGGGTTGGCGGTGTTGCTGTCGCTGCTGGTCGCCCTTCAGGTCACACG
>JANOHG010000776.1:0-1029 GCA_031406375.1 Archangiaceae bacterium
GAGGCGCGCAAACACTTCGAGCAGCCAGACGTTGACGCGACATTCACGCTCGAAACGGGCGCGGTGGTGCGAATGCGCTTTGCAGCCGTCGGCGCTCAGGTCTGGATGCTGCGGGAAGAAGGCGCGCGGGCGGTGTTGGCCGAGCTTGCTGCCTCTGCGGCTGGGCACCTGAATCGCAATCCAGGCGACCTCAAAGACCGGCTCGTGCTCACCTTCAATCAGGAGCAGGTGGCGAAAATCGTGTTTCGCGGCGCTGACGGCAAAGAGTTGGTGGTCGAACGCCCCCGGTCGGCGGATGGCGGTGCCGCGGAGTCGTGGCAGGTCGCCTCGCCACAGTCGGGACCTGCGAAGACCTTCAAGATCGCCGCTGTCCTGTGGACTCTTGGAACGATCAAGGCCAGCAGCGTGGGGGAAGAGAATCCGAAAGATGGCAGCAAGTATGGGCTTGATCCGAAGGGAAAGTCGGTGACGCTCTTCGGGCAGAACGGCCAAGAGCTTGCGCGGCTGCTCATCGGCAAAGACGTGCCCGGCAAGCTGGCCACCTCGTACCTGCGCGGAACCCGCAACCAGTTGATCGAAGCGGACAACAGTCGCCTTAGCGAGCTGCCCTCGGCTGTCGAAGATCTGCTTGATCGACCCGTGGCAGTCGACGCCGGGAAGTAGACGCGCCGTTCCGCGCAGTCGCTTCCGGACGTCGACCTTGCGAGCGTTGAAGCCATGCCTTCGTGGCCCAGTCGACTTCGAACGCCATCGCGCCGCTCGCAATCGTTCAATCAGGTAGCGTTGTTGGCCTCTATGAGCTGGACTCCAAGGTTCTGGTGCACGCCATCAAAAGAAACATCATCCGATTTCCCGAATACTTCAGGTTTCAGCTGACCTGGGACCAATGAGACAGCTTCTCGTCATCGCGGTTTGTGGGCATCTCGCGCTTCGTATTGGCTGCGATTGTGGCAGTAACCCTTCGGAGCGCTTCGCCCCCTGCCAAGAAGACGCGGGTGGTGCGGGTGGTGCGGGTGGTGCGGGTGGTGC
>JANOHG010000787.1:0-2486 GCA_031406375.1 Archangiaceae bacterium
CTCGCGAGGTAGTCGTTAACGGTGACGATGTGAACGCCTCGCCCGCTGAGCGCGTTGAGGAATGAGGGCAGGGTTGCAGTCAGCGTCTTGCCTTCACCCGTTCGCATTTCAGCGATGCAGCCCTGGTGCAGAAAGATGCCGCCAATCAACTGGGCGTCGAAGTGACGTTGGCCGATGGTCCGCCGCGAGGCTTCTCGAACCAGCGCGAAGGCTTCGAACAACGTGTCATCAAGCGGCCGCCCGTTGCCGACCTCGGTCTTCAGCCGAGTGGTCTCGGACTTGAGCTCCTCGTCCTTAAGCGCCTTGAAGCGAGGCTCGAGCTCGTTGATCCGCGCGACCTTGGGCCAGGTTTTCTTGAGCTCGCGGTCATTCTTCGTGCCGATGATTCTGCGCAGTGTCCACTCAATCATTTGTTCAGTGCTCCCACCCGCGCCTTCTGTCGCAGAAGACCCGGGAAAGCCAACGGAAATGCCGCCACCAAGGTAAGAGGCAGCGGCCAATGCGCAACCGACGTGCCCGACATCCGGCCGGCCGACCGATGCACTCGAGTCCGACAGCGGGGCCGCCCGCACCGCCCAAGGTTCGCGCTCCGCCGATGCCGTTGAGGTTGCTCGCGCCGACGCCCGGTCGCTGGCTGTGGACGTGCCGCGCCACCTTCGAAGGGCACCTGTACGAAGAGCTGGCATGGCAGGGGCTCGAGCCACGGCTGCTGGGCCCTGGCCTGGTCGAGTCGGAAGAAGCGAAGACTCCACCGGTTTTTGCGCGCGTCGGCTTTCCAGTTCGTGAGGTGGTGACCTCGACCGCCGAAGTCTCAACTCCGAGGCAGGCCTTTCACCTTCAAGTATGGGCGCCCGACACCGAGCTGGGAAACCGGCTTGGAAGCCTCGCCCAGACCGTTGAAAGTGCGATCCGCCTGCCGCCTGATGTGCTCGCCGATGCTGCGTCTGCGCTCAAGCACGGAGCGTTGTTGTTTCAGGTGTGTCTGGTGGATGAGCGGTGCTGGGCGGTGGGCGAGCTGCGCGCCCGCGACGCACTCAGCCTGGCTGCTGGCGGCCGCCACCGGATGCGACGAGAACGAGAGGCACCTTCGCGTGCGGCGATGAAGCTCGAAGAGGCGCTCGACTGGTTGGGAGTCAGCCCGGGCAAGGGCGAAGATTGCGCGGATCTCGGTGCGGCGCCCGGGGGTTGGACCCAGCGGCTGGTGGTCCGAGGAGCGAAAGTGCTCGCCATCGACCCAGCCAATCTAACCGCCGAGCTCGAGCGCCACCCGAAGGTCGAGCACATCAAGGCCAGCGCGTTTGCCTTCGAGCCTGAAGAGCCGGTCGAATGGCTTTTTTGCGACATGGCTTGGCGCCCGCTCGAGGTCGCTCAGCTGCTCGGCAAGTGGGGACGGCGCCGGATGGCAACCGTACTGGTCGCGAACTTCAAGCTCCCGATGAACGACAAGAACGCGATGCTCTGGCGGATTCGACACGTGCTGTCCGAGGGAAGCTGGGAACAGGTGAAGATGAGACAGCTGTATCATGACCGAGATGAGGTCACCGTGACGGCAGTGATCCGAAAGTGAAACCGTTCGTGCGGCTGGCGGCCAGCGGCCCACTGCAAACCTTCAACCCAGGTCGTTCTCGGTCATCCAACGTTCGGCGTCGATCGCGGCCATGCACCCTGTACCCGCGGCGGTGACCGCTTGTCGGTAGTAATGGTCTGCCACGTCACCGCACGCGAACACGCCGTCGATGTTCGTCCACGTCGAGCCTGGCTTCACCTTCAAATATCCGCTGTCGTGCATGTCGATCTTGCCTTTGAAGAGCTCGGTGGTGGGTACGTGTCCGATCGCAACGAACACTCCGGTCGCATTGACGACCGTCGTCTCGTGGGTCTTGAAATTGGTCACCCGCGCGCCGGTGACGCCCTTCGAATTGCCGACGATCTCTTCGATTGCCGAGTTCCAGAGGAACTTGATCTTCGGATTGCGCAGGGCGCGTTCCTGCATGATCGCCGAAGCGCGCAGCGTATCCCTGCGATGAATCACAGTGACCGTTCGACACATCTTGGTCAAATAGGTGGCCTCTTCCATCGCGGTGTCGCCGCCGCCAACCACCAGCACATCTTGTTCCTTGTAAAAGAAGCCATCGCAGGTTGCACACGCCGAAACGCCCTTGTTCTTGAACGTGTCTTCGCCCTTCGCGCCCAGCCATTTCGCTGACGCCCCAGTCGCAATGATCACCGTCTGGCTGTCCAGTTCGACGCTCTCGCCCACGATGTGAAAGGGCCGCCTGCCAAAGTCGACCTTCACGACGTTTTCCATGTGAACGACGGTGCCAAAGCGGGTCGCCTGAGCCTTGAAGCGTTCCATCAAATCCGGGCCGGTGACCGATTCGGGAAAACCGGGATAGTTCTCAACATCATTGGTGATCATCAACTGGCCGCCGGGTACGCGGGCGGGATCCGAATCGGCCGGGCCGCCAGCAAACATCACTGGCTTG
>JANOHG010000794.1:0-5481 GCA_031406375.1 Archangiaceae bacterium
TCTCGACCGAGCTGTGGGGCGGCCCCAAGTGGCTCAAGCTTTCGTGGGTCATCAACGCGCAGAAGGGGATGTCGCTGCTGTTCGTCGCCGCGTTGATGGTGGGGTACGGCAACACCAGCGTCGGCGCCTGGGTTTACTTGGGGCTGCACGGCGCCTACGGGCTGTGTTGGCTGCTCAAGCACTTCGCGTTTCCTGATCCAGGCTGGGACAAGCGGGTCACGTTCGGTGGAGCGCTCGCGGCGTGGGCGCTGGTGCTGGGACCGTATTGGGTCGCACCTTGGCTGCTGGTGTCAGGCGCTCTGGGCGAACTCACGCCGTCGCTGCCGACGATTGGGTTCTGCGTGGTGATCCACACCGTGGGAGTTGCAATCATGCTCGCCGCCGACGCTCAGAAGTACTTCACCCTCAAGCTTCGCCGGGGCCTCATCCAAGACGGGATGTTCCGACACGTGCGACACCCCAACTACCTGGGCGAGATGATGATCTACGCATCGTACGCGGTGTTGGTGGGTCACTGGATTCCCTTTGTGGTGTTGGGGTGGGTGTGGACGCAGGTGTTCTTGGTCAACATGCTCAGCAAAGAGGCGTCGATGTCGCGCTACCCCGAATGGGCGAGCTACAAGGCGCGTACCGGAATGTTGCTGCCGCTGCGGATGCTTCGGCGTTCCGCGGACGATCGTGTTGCACACGCGCAGCGCAGTCTTACTTAGTCTTCACCATGCGCGCCTGCCTGCCTGCCGTTCGTTCGCTGAACATCGTTGTGGCTGGCGATCCTGCGCTCGTCGACGCCCTCAATGCCGCGGGCCTCACCGCGACGCCCGCTACTTCGCACCTCGATATTTCGGTGCGCAGCGCGAAGGCAGACGCGATCGTCATCGACGCTTCGGTGGGCCTCGAACGGATCGCCCTGCTCAAAACCGACGTGCCAGTGCTCGCGCTCGTCGCGCAGGACGAAGCGATCGCCGCCATCGCCGCCGGCGCCAGCGGCGCGCTTCACCGCGACAGCCCTGCGTCGGCGATCAGCGCCGCGTTGCTGGCTTTGACCGAAGGGCTCGCGGTGTTCGATCGCTCGTTCGTCTCTTCGCTGGTGCCGTTAGAGCGCGAGCCTGAGCCGAGCACTTCCCAAGCGCCGCTGTCGCCGGCTGAGACTTTGACCGAGCGCGAGCGGCAGGTGCTGAGCCTGCTCGCCGAAGGTCTTTCGAATAAGGAAATCGCCGCTCACCTCGAGATCAGCGATCACACCGCCAAGTTCCACGTGAACTCGATTCTGCAGAAGCTGTCAGCCCAGAAGCGGGTCGAGGCCGTGGTTCGGGCCGCGCGGCTGGGGTTGCTCGTGCTGTAAGTCCTGCCCGTTCGGGTGATGGCGTCGCCCAATCGCCTTCCTATCTTCTCATCAGCAAGGAGAAGCAACGTGGCCATTGCAGGAAGCGAGTTGTCGGAAGTCCTCTCGAGCGTCGTTGAGTCCACTGGCAAGTGCGTCGTGCGCGTACAGGGCCGACGAAGGACGTTCAGCGGAATCGTGTGGTCTGCCAAAGAAGTTGTCACCGTTCACCATGGGCTGGAGCATGTCGACGGTGAGGTGGTCGTTGCCGTTGACGGTGCCGAGCTCAAAGGCAGAGTGAAGGGCGGAGATCCTTCGACTGACATCGTGTTGCTCGAAATCGACGGTGGGCTCGAGGCGGCCCGCTTCGACGATGGCGCAGGCTTGAAAGTGGGGAACCTCGTGCTGCGAATCGCGCGACCGGGCCAGAGCGTTCGCGCGACTTCGGGCATCGTCTCATCCCAGGGGAAGCAGCCGTGGCGAACGCACCGTGGCGGCGAGATCGACCGCTACCTCGAGAGCGACGCTGCCCACCCGCCCGGATTCTCAGGCGGGCCGTTGGCAGGTCTCGATGGCAAAGTGTTGGGGATGACGACGACCGGCCTGCTGCGCGGCACGTCGCTGACGATCCCGACGCTGACGCTCAAGCGGATCATCGCGCAGCTGCAACAGCACGGCAAAGTTCGCCAGAGCTACCTGGGGGTGTCGATGCAACCCATCGGGCTTGCCGAGGACGTGAAGCAGATCACAGGCGAAGAAGTTGGGCTGGTCGTGATTGCGATCGAGAAAGGGGGCCCGTCTGATGCGGCGGGAATCACCTACGGCGACATCGTGCTGCACCTGGGTGATGACAGCGTCAAGACCGTCGAAGATCTATTCGCCTATCTCCGCAGCGATCATGCGGGTCAGCAGGTCCCGGTGAAGCTCTTTCGGCAGGGCAAAGTTCAGACCGTGCAAGTGACGCTCGGCGCGAAGCCGTGATGCCTTGAGTCGGGCGGCATTGGCCCAAGCGCCACTGGCGCGAAGCTCTGACATCCAAGCGGATTTTGAGGATCGGCAACTTAGCGCTGGGGAAGGTCGCCGGGGGCCCCTGAGGTCGCCGGCGGTGGACCCGTGTGGTGGCGTGCTGCGGGGGTCGCTTCGAGCCCTTTGGCGGCCAGGTAGATGATGTTCCGCGGTCCCTTCTTGCCGCGGTACATCGCCCGATCCGCGAAATCGAGCAGTGTCGCTTTGTCCTGTGCGTGCTCGGGCCAGCTGGCAACCCCGATGCAGGTCGTGATGGTGAGCCCGAAGCCCTCGCGCGCGAGAAACTTGTGGCTCTCGATGCTGCGACGAATCCGCTCGGCGACCTTCAGCGCTCCGCCCGAATCGGTGCCCCGAAGCAGCGCGACGTACTCGTCTCCGCCCCAGCGACACACCACGTCGCCATCGCGTACGCACCCCTTCAAGATCCGAGAGACTTCGACCAATAACTTGCTGCCGATGACATGCCCATGGGTGTCGTTGACGCTCTTGAAATAATCGAGGTCGAGGAACAGCAGCGAAAACGCTTTTCCTTCGGGCGGGGGTGCGTTCTTGAACTCTTTTTCCAACACCAATTCGAGGTAGCGGCTGTTGAACAGGTGGGTGAGATCGTCGAGGTAGATCAGATCTTCGACTTCAGCGAACTTGCCGAGATTTCGCAGCGCAAGGCCGAGGTGGCGGGCAAGAGTTCCAGCCGACGACAGCGCCAGATCGGGAATCGCGTCGCTGAAGAGCAGGACCACGGCGCCAAGCACTTCCTCTCCATTCATCGCCGGAATCAGGGTGGCTGTCTGGTACCCAGCGGGGAGCTCAACCGTCAATTTCTGGCCTTTGGCCTCGAAGCCTTCGTGCAGCGCTGCATCGATCTTCACTGCCAGGTCTTGGGCGCCCTGCGCGTCTGCCAGGCCGTGATTGGCCTCGACATGCCAGCCTCCGTCTTTCTTCAACACCAGCAAAGCGGCGGATGCCTCGCACGCCTGTGAGAATGCCTGGCACGCGGTGTTCGTCAGTTTTTCGCGGTCAAGCGTGGTCGCCAAGCGCTGAGCGGTTTCGAGCAACGCCACGTGCCGGCGCAGTTCGACGTTCTCCGTCAGCACCGACCGATTGGTGAGCGCACGGGTGACTGCGTGCGCCAGGATTTCGGGGCTGATCGGCTTCACCAGGTAATCCGACGCGCCGTATTTGATTGCGCGCACCGCCGAGTCGACCTTGTCGAGCGCGGTGATCACCACCACCTCGACGCCTGGGTGCTCGATTTTGACGAATTGAAGCAATTCCATTCCGTCGCTGTGGGGAAGAATCAAATCGGTGACCACCAGATCGAATTTCTGCCGAAGCAGCGCTTCTCGCGCTTCCGCTGAAGTTCCTACAGAAGTCACCTGGTGACCCGCGCCCGTTAGAAAATCGCCATAGAGCGCGCGGGCCACCTTCTCATCGTCGACGAGGAGGATGTGCGCCATGCGAGTGGGTCGCATAGCATTCCTCGGCACCATGAGCGAGAGATGACCGAACGTGCCAGGCGGCTGTGTCTGCTGGTCGATGCCGGTGCGTCGCGATTCGCGGTGCCAGCGACCCGCGTCCTTGAAGTCGCGCTTCCAGACGCGGGAGGAATGACGCTGCGCGGGCACCACCCGTTGGTGGATCTTGCCGTTCTTCTGGGAGGCGAGCGCGATGTTCGCCCCGGAACCGCGGTCTTGCTCGACACCAGTCCTACCCTTGCACTGCGCGTCAGGCGCGTCCGTGGAGTGCACAACGTCGGCGACTGTCCGTGGTTGCATGTGCCCCGCCGATTGGCACCGACGGTCGAGCCCGCCGTTCGCGGACTCATCGAGGTCGCTGGCGAGCTTTTTCTCGAACTCGACGTCGAAGCACTCGCAACCGGCGTTCGCCCACCTGCGCACCTGAAGGTCGTCGACCCGTTTGGGCCGCCGCTGGCGCAGGCGCTCGTCTTCGAGACGGGCGGGCGCTTGGTGGGATTGCCGTTGGCGTCGGTCGCCCAGGTCGTGGCCAGGGGCTCGAAGTTCTGCCCGCTGGTCGCTTTGACGGCTGCGGTCGGAGTCATTCTTCATCAACAGCAGGCCTGGCCGGTGTTTTCACTGCCGGGGCTGCTGGGTGAAAGCATCTTTCCCGAGCCGCTGGTGGTGCTGACTGATGTCGGAGCAGACGGAATTGGGTTCACTGCGACGCGCGCGCTGGGTGTGATCGACAGCGTCAGGCTGCCTGGGATCGCGAGCCTCGAGCTCCAGCGCATGTTTTCTTGAGCGACCGCGAACGCGGCGCCTAAGCTCGCCCTTCTTTTGGCCGCCGCTGCCGCACAGGAGAGTCGATGCCTAAGTCAGTACTCGTTGCCGACGATTCGGTCACCATCCGCAAGGTGATTGGGTTGATCTTCGCCCACGAAGATTTCACGCTCACGGTAGTCGACAATGGCCTCGACGCGATTCATCGCGCACGTGAGCTGCGGCCCGACGTGGTGCTGGCGGATTGCATGATGCCGGGCAAGAACGGCTACGAGGTTGCCGAAGCGCTCAAGGGTGACCCTTCGACCCAGCACATTCCGGTGCTGCTGCTCGCGGGCACGTTCGAGCCCTTCGACGACAACCGAGCCCGCGCAGCCCGCGCCGACGGTCACGTCGTGAAACCATTCGAGAGCCAGGCCTTTCTCGACAAGGTCAAGGCGTTGGTGGGGATGCCCGCGGGGATTCCGGTGATGACGGGGTACACGCCTGTTTCGACCAGTTCGATTGTCAACCAACCCAAGCCGGCCGCAGCCGCAGCTCCTGCTCCTGTCGGTAACCACCCGCGCCCGATGCCGGGCCCGGCGGGGATTCCAGGCACGCGCCCTCCTCAGGGAATTCCGACGGGCACAGTTCCCGGAATGCGCGCGCCGGCCCAGCTGAACCGCCCACCGCCTCCTGGAATGCAGACCAACCCTGGCATGCCCATCGCTCGCCCGCCTGGACAGATGCCCGGAGCACCCATGCAACGGGCACCGCAGCCGATGGGGGCGCAGCCAACGGCGCGTCCTCCTGGCCCTGGAATGCCTGGGCAACCGCCGCAGGGACTTCCCCGCCCTCCGGGGGGAGCGCCGATGCCCGGTGTTGCGCCTCAGCGACGTGATCCATTTGGACTCGGGG
>JANOHG010000751.1:0-1003 GCA_031406375.1 Archangiaceae bacterium
GAGAATGCAGCGCTCTTGATCGAGCACCACGGTTGGCCCCAGAATTTTTCGTTTCGCGCGCAGCACCTTTTGCCCGCTGCTGCCCTCACCGCTCATTCGCTCGAGGCGCGAAGGTTTGTGGTCGTGCCGCATGTAATAGTCTTGAAGCTTGCACTCACCGGCCTGGTCGCAAATCGCGCAGTCGACCGGGTGGTTGAGCAGCAGAAATTCCATCACTGATCGCTGCGATTCCTTCACCTTCGACGTGGTGGTCTTGATCGCCACCCCCTCGGAAATTCCGGTTTGGCAGGCAGGTACGAGCTTCGGCGAATTGCTTGCCTCGACCAGGCACATTCGGCAGTTCGCCGCGATCGAGAGGCGCGGGTGGTAGCAATAGTAGGGAATTTCCACGCCCACCGTCTTCGCGGCGTCGACCATGTTCGTGCCGGGCTTGGCGACCACTTCGCGGCCGTCGACGCTGAACGTCACCATCCCAGGATTCTTTGGAGGCGCCTTCGCAGGCGGTGCCGGAAGAGGCGGCGGCAGGGGGGCTGGGGCCTTCGTCTCGTCGCTCACTGCTCCACCTCTCCACCAATCATGTTGATCGTGTCGAACGTCGGTATCAGGTCGGCAAGCATTCGGCCTTCGATCATCTTTCCGACTCCGGAAAGAATGTGAAAACCCGGCGCGCGAACGTGCACTTTGTACGGCCGACCCGAGCCGTCGCTGCGCAGGTACCAACCCAGCTCGCCATTCGCTGCTTCGGTCGAGTCGTAGACTTCACCGACCGGCACCTGAACGCCTTCCATGATCAGCTTGAAGTGCGCCATCACTCCTTCGATCGTGCTGTAGACTTCCTGCTTGGGAGGCAACACGATTCGCCAGTCGTCGATGATCACCGGGCCCGGAGGAATCTGCTCGAGCGCCTGACGAATGATGCTGATCGACTGCTTCATCTCTTCGACTCGGCACAAATACCGGTCAAGGTTGTCGCCGTTCTTCCCCAACGGCACCTCGAACTTCA
>JANOHG010000852.1:0-2953 GCA_031406375.1 Archangiaceae bacterium
CCAACGGATGTTGGCCGGGATGCCCAGACCCCCTTGAATTGCGAGCCCACACCTCGGTAAGACCGTGGAACCCATGAAGGACTACCTGCGAAACGAACGCGGTCGGATGTTCGAAAGCAATTTCTTCGAGTTCTTCTCGAAGGTTCACCCGGCAACTCCGTTCGTCCTCTACATCCCAGCGACAGTCGCACTGCAGGCGTGGGGCCTGTATTCAGGCATCACGACGCTGTTGTTGACGGCGATGTTCTTCCCACTGGGTTGGATTGGTTGGCAGTTGATGGAGTACTTCCTTCACAAGAGCTTCTTTCACTGGGAAGGCAACTCACCTGTCACCCGCCGGATGCACGACATCGTTCACGGCTACCACCACAAGTATCCCGACGATGACACCCGGCTGGTGATGCCGCTTGGGGCAAGCATTCCTCTGTCGGCTTTGATTGGTGGCGGTCTGTACTTGCTGGGTCGCCCAGACGCGACGCTGCCGTTCTTCGTCGGAATGGTGAGCGGCTACCTCTGGTACGACTTCACGCATTGGTCGACCCACTACCGCAAGCCGTTGACCGCGTGGGGCAGGGCACAGCGCAGCCACCACATGGCGCACCACTTCGCCGATTCGACGAAGAATTTCGCCATCAGCTACAAGTGGGTGGACGTGGTGATGGGCACATTGAAGAAGCGGGATCCAGGCGCTAAAGACTGAACCTGCGTCGTTTTTAAAGAAGCGAAAGTCAGAACTCAGTTACCAGGCTCACCCGATCTGGCAGTGTTTCTTTGTCCGGAGTTGAAGCCGTGTCCACCGCAGATCGAGCACCCGCAGCATTGGCTCAGGTGGTTGCCGCGCAGGTCGAGGTGGCGCAGCGACGGCCCGTCTCAAAATCGGCAGTGCCTGGCTTCGCTCTCCCGCCCGTTCATGCGCCAGCGCGACGGCGTCCGACGCGTGGGCAAGGCTGAGGCTCATTCGCGGTTGATTGTCGGAGAAAATTGCGGCAAGGCGCGCACCCGGGTCAGCGCGTCCGCGCGCGTGTCGAGCACGTCAGAAGGAAACGCCGCCGACGACCGGCCCAGTCGCAGCAGCCAGCGATCACCCAGCGGCAACGAGAGCGACTGGTAGCGTGTACTGGCGATGGTCGTCTCGTCGCGATTGCCGGTGCCCACGCTTCGCCCTACTGCGAAGCCGCCCAGCAACATCGCGGTGCGGGCGGACGTAGAGGCGCTGGTAGTGTGAAGGGTCGCTCCCTCGCGGCACGCCAGGCGCAGCAGCTGAAACATCGCGACGGTCCACAGCAGGGGATTGGTGCGGGCCGAAAACATGTCCCAGAAGACGATGTCGGCGCCGCCCGTCGGCTCGAGCGCGAGGCAGCGCGGAAAGTCGCCCAAGGCCAGACGCCATACGGTGCGTTCCGTTTCGTAGCGGCCTTCGGTCGCCAGTGCGCGCGCGGCCGCATGCGCCTGCGGCGCCGACAACCCGAAGGCGTTGGCGTTCTCAGGCAACAGCGCCAACTCGAGCGCGATCAACGCGTGATCGAAGCTGACGATTTCCAGCCGACGCGCCCTGAGTGGCGCCGCTTCCGAAACCCGCCACGCGGCCAGGGCGTTCGACGCTGCGCCCAGCCCCACATCGAAGAGGACGAGCTTGGCCCCGCCTTCGCGCAGGCGCTCATCCAGCCGGGACGGTACGACGTAGATGGCGTCGGGCTCGATCGAGGGGCCGGTTCCACAATGCATCACCTGGCCGCTCGCACGATCCTTCATCGCGCGCGCTCCGTCCGCCAGGAACACCACCTCACAGCCGCCCAGAGCTTCATCGACTTCAATCATCTGACGATTCATTGACATACATTCCCGCCTCGCCGCGCGCGCTTGCTGGGCATCGAGGTTGACGAACGTTTCCAAAGGCACCCATGACCCGTCTTACCTTGATGACCCGGACTCTCGTGCTTCTTACCGCCGCCTCTTGTGCTCCCGAATCGAAGCAAGCGCGCTTGATCGCGAGTGTGCGGTTGACCCGCTCGTCGCCGTTCTGCGCGGTCCTCGACGGCTTGAGCGCGGGCGACGAGCTGGGGTCCACGCGATGAGCCCGAAGGCGCGAGCAAGTTCATCGTCGTTGGTCGTGTTCGAGCCCAGGGGCCTGAAGCGTAAGCGAGCTTCTTGTCGCTTCGACGAGCGTGGGCACGGACGGGAAGCGACTGCCTGCCGCGACGAGCGAGGCGGCGCCGTGAAGCAGGGAAAAGATGGTCAGTACGGCGGCCTCGTCGGGCTCGGCGCCTCTTTCCCGAAAGCAGAGGTCGCGGATCTGTCTGCGCAGTCCTTCGTGCCGGAGCTCGACGCCCGGGTGGGTGCCGGCCTCCATCGAGAACATCAGCAGGTAGTGGCGTGGGCGCGCCGCGGCGAACTTGAGCCAGCTGAGGACGAACTCCTCGACTGAAGGCTCCGAAGGGCCATCGATGTTGACAATCAGGGTCGCAAGCCCTGCGCCAGCGAGGGCCGCGAGGAGCTCGGTCTTGCTCGAGAACTGTTGGTAAGCAGACTGGTGCGAGACGCCGAGGTCTCGAGCCAAGCGATTGACCTTCAGCTCCGAGACGTCTTCTGCGACCAGGAAATCCCACGCCGCCTGAAGCAGCTGAACGCGTCGGTTGTAGGACACCCAATCAGGGCTGGTAGCGAACATTGGTATGTGGCCGTGCCGGGTTGCATTCTGCAACGCGCCCCTGACACCTCTCCCCTGCTTCAAGCGCGCGACCGAGTACCGGTGCTGGGGCGGGACGAGTCGTCTGCTTGCAGAATGCAACTTGGCACGTGGACTTGCGGGCATCCGAGTGACCTCCGTCTACGCTGGTTGGGGTATCGGGAAGAATCAGGGAGTCACTACCGGTTGATGTCAGGGGTGCGTGAGAGGGTCGCTGCATGGACAAGCTCGCGGAATTCCCGAGGAACATGACCGAGTTCGAAGAGC
>JANOHG010000755.1:0-1019 GCA_031406375.1 Archangiaceae bacterium
GGCACAATTTCTGCTGGTGGTGGGAGCGCTGACCGTGGACACCGAGTCGCTAAAAAAATCGCTGTTAAGCAAATTCGTCGAGGTGACGGGCGATCGCCTGCAGACGATTCAGATGGGAGCGATTGATCTCGAGAAAGCCGACGGCGAGCTGGCGGCCGAGAATGTCGCCCGCGAGCTGCATACGATGAAGGGCGAAGCGCGGATGCTTGGGCTGGCGGCGGTCGGGCAGCTCGCCCACGCCTGCGAAGATCTGCTTAAGGCGAACCGCGATCAAAAAGTCGACGCCCGCACCGCGACCGATCTTCTGTTGCGCGCGTGCGACGCAATCGGCGACTTGCTCGAAGAGCTCGAAAGCGCGAAAGCAGGGTCGAATAATTCGAACGCGATCGCCGCAAAGTTGGCCGAGACGTCGGGGCAGGCGCTGCCTCCGCTGGTTCCGACGCGAAAGAAACAATCGCCCCCTCCACCTCCGCCGCCCCAGGCGGTGCACGCCCCGGTTCCGGTTCCGGTTGGGAGGCCGACCCAACCTTCAGGGCCGCCTGCGCCTTCGGCTCCTTCGATTCCCGCGCCGCGACCCTCGGCGCCGGGCGTTGACGAGCACGGCGAGCGCAAGGCACCGCTGGATCGTTCGATTCGCGTCAACGTCGAGATCCTCGATGCGCTCGGGTTGCTCGCGGGCGATCTGTTGGTCGAGAGCGCCCGCAACCAGTTGCGGGCAGATGAGCTGACCTTGCTGCTGGCCCGCTTCGCGCGGGTGGGCGATGCCCTGCTGCGCTTTCAGCAGTCGCACCTGATCGACAAGGTTTCGCACGACGCGCTCGAGCGGATGGAGCGCGATCTTCATCTGCTGCGCGACGACACCTTCCGCTTCGTTCGCCACCACGTCGACGGCGTGAACACGCTGCATGGCAACCTGGCCCAGTTGGCTGACAACGTGGCCGAGGCGCGGCTGGTTCCTCTTTCTACCGTGTTCGAAGCTTTTCCGCGGGCGGTGCGAGAAATCGGCATCTCGCAGGGCA
>JANOHG010000896.1:0-2636 GCA_031406375.1 Archangiaceae bacterium
ACCGGCTGCTCATCGAGACCGTCCGCCAGGCGATTCAAGACGCGGGCTACGACGGCAAGGCGTTCGACCGCGCGAACGCCGGCGTCTTCGTCGGCGCCTCGGTGTCCGAGCACAAAGACCTGCTCATCTCGCGCGTCCGAGCGCAGCAGGCGATTGACGGGCAGTTTGGCGACAGGTTGTCAGCCACTGAGTCCCTCGCACTTCGGGCGTCGGTCGCAGACGTCGTTCCGATGCGCGCCTTTTCGATTGCCGGTTCGCTGCTCAACATGGGCGCAGCCAGCATCTCGCAGACGTTCGATCTCGGAGGGCCCAGCTGGTCGATGGACGCTGCCTGCAGCTCGGCGCTGGTGGCCATTCACGAAGCGGTGATCAACCTGCGCGCGGGGCAGTGCAGCATCGCCTTCGCGGGTGGTGTCTACCTCAACCTCCAGCCAGACAACCTCATCGGCTTCTCTCGCATCGGCGCCATTTCCCCTTCGGGCGTCTGTCGCCCGTTCGATGCGCGCGCCGACGGCTTCGTGATGGGCGAAGGCGTTGGGATGGTGATGCTCAAGAAGCTCGAGGATGCTCGCCGCGACGGCGATCGCATCTGGGCGGTAATCAAGGGCAGCGGGTGTAACAACGACGGCCGGGGCGAAGGGCCGATGACGCCACGCCCAGAAGGGCAGATCGCCGCGATGGCGCGCGCCCACAAGGACGTCGATTTTTCCGTCGACACGATTGGCTTCGTCGAGACCCATGGCACCGCGACCACGGTCGGTGACGCGACCGAAGTCGGAGCGCTGAAGTCGTTCTTCCAATCGCGCGCGCAGAAGCCGCTGGATCAACCGTACTGCTACCTTTCGAGCATCAAGGCGAACATCGGCCACACGATGTCGGCAGCGGGAGTCGCTGGCTTCATCAAGGCCGCGCTGGTGCTGCACCACCAGACGATTCCTCCGCAGCCTTCCTGCGAAGAGCTCAACCCCAAGCTCGAGCTCGAGCGGTCGCCGTTCAAGATTGCCCAGGCTGCGCTCGAGTGGAAAGCAGACACCAAGCATCCGCGCCGCGCAGCGGTATCGAGCTTTGGCTTTGGGGGGACGAACGCGCACGTGCTGCTGGAAGAGACCCCTCTGCAGGCCTCGGTTGGGGTCGAACATCCACAGCTCTTCTGTTTATCGGCGGCGAATGAGCTGCTGCTGCGGCGCTATGCGGGTGAAGTCGCTGAGCAAGTGCAAACTCTGCAGTTGTCATGCGCAGACGTCGCGCTCACCCTCGCGCAGCGGCAAAGCTTCGACGTCCGTTTGGCCATCGTCGCTCAAGGTCGCGCGCAGCTGGTTGAACGGCTCGAGGCTTTCGCGAAAGGTGACGACGCGGCCGCATTCGGCACCATCGTCGCTGCCGAGGCCCGTCAGATTGCGTTCCTCTTTCCCGGCCAGGGCGCTCAGCGCGTGGGGCTGCTGCGCGAGGTCGTCACGCGTTTTCCCACCTTCGCCAAGCGGCTCAAGGCGCTCGATGTTGCGGTGCAGCATGACGCAGGCACGTCGGTGCTCGACGCGCTCTACCCATCAGAGCCCTACGACGAAGTAGCTGCGCAAGCGCTGCTGACCCGCACCGAAGTGTGTCAACCCGCGATGGCAGCGCTCGGGCTCGCGTTGGGTGAATGGCTTAAGCAAGTGGGCGTTACCCCATCGGTGGTGCTTGGGCACAGCCTGGGCGAGTTTGTCGCCTCGTCGGTTGCGGGGATGTTGTCGGGCGACGATGCGGTGCGGTTGGTGGCCCGGCGCGGCCAGTTGATGAACAAGCTGGGGCTGAAGGACCCGGGGGCGATGTTGGCCGTGATGGCCGAGCGCGTGCGGGTCGAGCCCCTGCTGGCGGGCCTTCAAAACGTTTGGCTTGCCAATCACAACCACCCAACCCAACTGGTGCTCTCAGGGCACACCCTGTCCATCGCAGCGGCGAAGAAGAAGCTCGAAGCCAACGGGCTGAAGACCGCGCCGCTCGACGTTTCGCATGCCTTTCACTCGCCGCTGATGGAAGGCGTCGACGACGGCATGCGCCGGATAGTCTCGCGGCTCGACCTCAAGCCCGGAACGACGGCGATTGCCTCGTGCATTTCAGGTGGGCTCTACACCTCGGTCGAGGAAGCGCGCGACATCTGGGTGGACCACGCGACGGCTCCGGTGGATTTCGTCGCGGCGCTCGAGACCGTCGTCCAGCAGGGCACCCGGCTGTTCGTCCAGGTGGGCGCAGGCACCACCCTGCTGTCGTTCGCTCGCGGAGTTGCAGCGAAAGACAGCGCGTTCTTCTCGCTCGCGTCGGCCGACGGCGGTGACGCGGGCGCGCAAATGCTCACTGCCCTTGGGCAGCTTTGGGTGCGCGGAGTTCCCGTCAAACCACTCGCTCTGCTCGAGGGCACCGACGCGCGGTTGGTGATGTTGCCGCCTTCTCCTCTCGAGATGCAGACCTATTGGGGCATTGAACGCCCCGCACAGCGTGCTCCTCGCGCTGCGACACCCGCCCGCCTTGACGCGCCTCCTTCGACGCGCCCAACCCTCTCGACCAGCAAATCCGGAGCACCCATGGATTCCCTTGTCAGCCTTTTCCGTGAGCAGATGGCGTTGCTGACCCAGCAGGGCGAAATCCTCAAAGCGCAG
>JANOHG010000758.1:0-8531 GCA_031406375.1 Archangiaceae bacterium
GGTAGGCCTGTGCCCCAACAGGCCCTTCGCCCGTGAAGTTGAGCGCGCGCCGAACGGCTTCCTGGCACGCTCGAACGCACGCATCCCAGTCTCCAGCGGCGTAGGCCGTGTCGGCCACCCGCGCTGGATCGAGCAACGCGCTGGGCGCAAGGGCCGCCGCCGGGCCGAGCGCAACTCCTAACGGGCGGGGCGCCGGGCTGACCGCCTGGACCCCGAGTGACGGCGTCGCCATGGGCGGAATCTGAGCTCGGGGGGGCATCGACAGGTGCTGGCGAAGCTGGCCTTCGAGCCCGCTGGACGCGGTGCCTTGCAGAGGCTCGATGGGTTGATCGGGCCGCGAAGGCCGCGCGACTGGCACCACCTTTTTTTGCCGCAGATCCTTGATCACCAGCCGCATGATCGCCTTGAGCGTTTCGAGCACGCCCTGACCGCTGGTTGCCGACGTCTCGAAGTCGAGCCAGCCGCGGGAATTGAACGCTCTGCGCAGGTGGTCGACCGACGACACCCCTTCGATGTCGCGCTTGTTGTACTGAAGCACCATCGGAAACTTGTCGATTCGGATTCCCTGTTCGGCGAGGTTCTCTTCGAGATTCAGCAGCGACTCGCGGTTCGAGTCAAAGGCCTCGGGTTGAGAGTCGACGACGAACACCACCCCATCAGCGCCCTGCAGCACCAGCTTGCGGGTCGCGTTGTAGAAGACTTGGCCGGGCACGGTGTAGAGCGCAAGCCGCACCGAGTACTCGTGAACGCGCTCGACCTTCACCGGAAGAAAGTCGAAGAAGAGCGTGCGGTCGGCTTCGGTCGGCAGCGACATCAGCTCGCCACGGTGGGCCGGCTTGACTGAGTCGTAAACGCGCTTGAGCGTGGTCGTCTTGCCCGAAAGACCCGGGCCGTAGAAGACGATCTTGGCCGCGATCTCGCGCGCCATCAGGTTCACTGTACTCATGGGGTCAGCTTTCCGAGGAGGACGGGCCTTTTGGCACCCGTCGCAGTGGGGATGTTCTGCGGTGTTCCCGACAGGTGCTCCGAGGCGAGCAGCGCAAAGCAGGTGGCTTCCTTCGCGCCCTCGGGAAACCCGAGCGCGTCCAGCGGCTCGACTGGAACCGGCGACATTCGAAGCTTGAAGCCGGCGACGATCATCGGGTTACGACTGCCGCCGCCCGACAGCCAGATTCCCGAGAGTTTCCGTTTGGGCAACACCCACTTTTCGTAGGCCTGCGCGGTCGCCTCGACGGTGAAGGCGACCAGGGTCGCGAGCAGATCGTGCGGCCGGTCGGAAAATTCTTTCCAGAGGACGTTGGCCAATGAGGCGCCGAACTGATCGCGCCCTGCGCTGCGCGGAGGAGGTCGCTTGAGAAAGGGGTGACGACAGAGCCGATTGAGGAGCGGGAAAATCACCTCGCCGCGGCGGGCAAGCTTTCCATCGCGATCAAACCCCAGCCGGCCCTTCGTCAGCTGCCGCACCACCGAATCCAGCAGCATGTTTCCCGGGCCGGTGTCGAACGCGAGCGTGTCCTCGAGCCTTGTTGAGACGACGGAAACGTTGGCGATTCCTCCGATGTTTTGCAGCGCGCGCTGCTGCCCCGGCTTTCGAAACAACACCCAGTCGGCGTAGGGCACCAGTGGGGCACCTTCGCCTCCTGCGGCGATGTCACGGGTTCGAAAGTCACTCACGACCGAGATTCCGGTGCGTTCGGCGATGATCGACGCTTCACCCAACTGCATCGTCGCGCCGCGCAGGTGAGCGACGGTTTGGCCGTGAGAGCCGATCACGTCGACCTGCGACGGCTTCAAGTCTGCGAGGCCAATCGCGACCAGCGCCGCTTCGGCAAACAGCTCGCCGAGCACGAAGTTGAGCGCACACAGCTCGCGGGCGGTGTCGGCCTTCAACACCCGCCGAACGAACTTCGCGCTGAAGGGCAGTGAGACGTGGCTCAGCAGCTTCAGCGCGACCGACTTCCCAGTGCCGGCGATGCGGCACACCACGGCCTCGATCGCGTCGACGCTCGTTCCCGAGATGAGCCCCACTGCCACCCGGCTTCGCCTCACGGTTGGCAGCGTAATCAATCGAATCGGAAATGCGATTCTAGTGACGTTCGACGGCTTTCAGTTCAGGGGCCACCCATGCTTCTGCGCGTCGAGGTTGGCCCACAGCTGGTTCCAGTCGTTGCTCGGCCAACCCAGCGTCGAACACTGAGAGAGGACGATGTGGCCTGCACGCGCCAGCTCGCTCCATAGGTGGCTTTTCGAGGTGATGCAGCTGGCGCGATCAACGCCCCCTTCGACCGCGGTCAGCTTCACCAGATCGTCATCTATCCGTTCGGCGCGGATTCGCTGCTCTCCCTCGAAGAACATCAACTGGGCCGAATCGCCGACGTTCTTCAGCAGTCGGCAGCGCGAGGTCCAGTTGGCGAGCGCCGCCACTGGGTAATCGCGCCACCCCTGGCGCGGGAACACCTGGCCACCGATTGACACCCACAGTGGCCCGCGAACGGTGTCCGATTTCGTCCGCTTCAACGCAGCGTGGGTATCGGAAACGAAGATCTGAAACGAAATCGTGGCCACTACCTGAGCGCTCCAGCGACGTCGCCCGCTGCCTTGAGCCGTCGCGCCGCCTTCGACCGATCGATTCCAAGCAGATCCGACACGATTCCCACTGCGCGCCGCTGCAGCTTTGCGTTCGTCGGTCGCAGCTTCGTCATCCGTCCGGCTTCGACGTGACCCAACCGCACCATCGCTGCGGTCGTCAAGGCGTTGAGCACCAGCTTCGTCGCCGTTCCTGCCTTGAGGCGTGTCGAACCGGCGATCACCTCGGCACCGGTGTCGGGCAGGATCCCGACGTCGACGGCCACCTTCCGCGCTGCCTTTGGATTGCAAGAGACGAGCATCGTCTTTGCCCCCAGCGACCGCGCCTGCTCAAGCACCGCCAGCACCCAGGGCGTTCGACCCCCGGCCGAGATTCCGCACACCACATCGCGCGCATCTGCCTTCACCGCGCGAATCCTGCGCGCCCCATCGACGACATCGTCCTCAGCGCCTTCCACTGCCCGCGTCAGGGCTGGCGGGCCACCGGCGATCAACGCCACCACCTGCCACCGCGCAGTTCCGAACGTCGGCGGACACTCGGCCGCATCGAGCGCTCCCAGCCGACCACTGGTCCCGGCGCCTGCGTAGATCAGTCGACCACCCCGGCTCAATGACGCCGCGATCAGATCGGCACCCGCTGCGATCTGCGTTCGAACTCGTCCGACCGCTTTGACAGCCTTCAGATCTTCCTCGTGCAGCAGTGCAATCACCGCGGTCACGGTCGAGCCAACGCCGAGTCGGCGGCCTTTCCGGTGCACCTGCTCGGTGGTGCTCATCGGCGCTTCAGGGGGTCGTTTTTCTTGAGGGTTTCTTGAACCATGCGAGCCACGCGCAGCGCGGTCAACACCTCACCCTCAAAGCCTAAACCCGGCAAGACTTCGCGGTTGGCGAGGAAGAGATGCTTGGCCGGTGCGCGCGCTGGCAGTCCGGTGACGCCCAGTACCGAGGGTTCATCGAATGCAAGCAACGGATGCGGAAGCATGCGACTGCCGCGGACGCCGCTGGCGTGAAGGTAGGGCGCCGAGTCGAGCATCACCTTCGACTTCGAGAATGGCATCAAACGCTCGAGCTGTTTCGCCAGCCGAACAGCCAGCGTCTTCAGGTGCTCTTCTCCCAGATCGCGCGCGGTGGCGGGAACGAAGGCCGCGGCACAGACCGTTCGCATCTCTTCACCGGCCGGTTCCGCAGATCGCCGCGCCGGCTGCACCTGCACCAGCATTGGCCCCAGCTCGGGGTCGTCTGATTCCCACAGCACCAGTTCTCCCATTCCGCGAGGCAAGGCGCGCTCGGGCAGAATCTGGTTGAGGGTGAAGAGGATCTGCTTGGTCTGCGCGCCATCGAGCGTCTCTGACAACGCCCGGTGCCGCTTCTTGTCGGGCAACAGGCGCCGCAGTGCGCCCGCGTCAGTGGCGCCGAGGACACAGCTCGTCTTGTAAATCGTCTCGGATCTCACCAGCTTCAGACCCGTGAGGTGGTTGCCATCGAAAGCCAGCGTCTCGACCACCGTCGATTCGTCGTGAAGCAGCACATCACCGCCGAGCTCTCGCAGACGGGCGAGGAAAACCTCGCGCAGTCCTTCGCGACCGCCGCAAATCGTGTGCAGCCCGGTGAGCGCGAGCGCGAGCGGCCGCGTCGCCGCAAGTGCTTCGATCGTCATCGAGTAGGTGAGGAACTTCGACAGCCCCTTCACCAGCTTCTCCAACGGAGCGTCGGTCAGTGACGACGGCTCAGTCGCTGCGCTGTGCCGTTCGACCAAGCGGTTGAACTTGAACTTTGAAAACAGCCCATCTGGCGGCAGGTCTGGCTTCTCACGAAGGAACAAATCGCTGCGCTCACCAGCGCTCACTGCGCTTCCAAACGCCGTCGCGAACACCGGACCTGCTTCCAGCCCCAGCACCCGCTTGGCTTCCGTGGCGATGCGCGCCGCGTTGGGACACACGTCAAGGCGCATTCCGGGCCGGATTAACTGCAGCATTGGATCAGCCAGCCGCAGCGAGCGCTGCAGCGCAGTGGTAACCCCCAGTTCGGCCGCCACCTCTTCCAGCGAGGCCAACGACTTCAGCGGCGGCAAGACGAAGGGGGCATACGGCAGCGTCCAGCCGTCGTGTTGGTACCCGTTTCCGTTGCCGTCGTGTTCGACGTAGAGCACCTGGTAGCCGCGGCGGGCGAGCAGCGCCGCCGCGATCGCTCCTGAGAGCTGACCTCCGACCACGGCCACGTCGTACACATGTCGCGTGGGTCCGGTGTTGATGCGGGTTGGCTTTTGCTGCTGCGCGGTCAAGAGGCGATCACCTTGCGTCCCTGCAACGCGATGCGGCCCTGCGTGAAGGCGGTGACCACCGCGGGGAAAAGGCGATGCTCTTCGACCTGAATCCGCGCTTGCAGCGTCGCCTCGTCATCAGAGTCGAGAACCGGAACCGACGCCTGAGCAATGATCGGGCCGGTGTCTGTGCCCTGGTCGACGAAGTGAACCGTGCACCCGGCGATCTTCACGCCGTAGTCGAGCGCCTGCTTCGCCGAGTGAATTCCAGGAAAAGCGGGCAGCAGTGAAGGGTGGACGTTGATCACCGCTTCACCGAATTGTGTGAGGAACTTCGGTGTCAACAAGCGCATGAAGCCCGCAAGGCACAGCAGTTCTACCTGCCGCTTCTTCAATTCAGCCAACAGCGCTTCGTCGTAGGCGTCGCGCGAGCCGAAGGACTTGTGATCAAGCACGACAGCCTCGATGCCTTTGACCCGTGCGCGCTCGAGACACTTCGCACCAGCGACGTTGCACACCAGCACAGTGACTTGAACGCCCGCGTCGAGCAGCGCCTGGAAGTTCGACCCGCTGCCGGATGCGAGCACACCCACCCGCATCGCGCGTGGGGCAATCATCCTTCGATGATCGCTTCGGCCTCGGCGCCGTTCTTTCCCTGCGCGATCGTCCCGACTTCCCACGCCTGCGTTCCTCTCGAAGCCAACAGCTCAAGGGCCGCTTTGACGTCGGAACGCGCGACCACGACGCACATCCCCAGGCCCATGTTGAAGGTGCTGAACATCTCGGCGCGGTCGACTTCGCCCAGCCGCTGGACCAGATCGAAGATCGGCGCGCGCTTCCACGCTTTTTCCGACAGCACCGCGCGCAACCCGTCGGGCATGCAGCGGGGAAGGTTTCCGGGAAGCCCGCTGCCGGTGATGTGCGCCAGGCCTTTGAGTGGCACCGCCGCCTTGAGCGCCAGCACGTCTTTGACGTAGATGCGCGTCGGAGTGAGCAGCACCTGGCCAATCGGCGGCGCGAAGCCGTCGACGGTGTCGGTGTAGTTGATCGCGGCGTCCTCAAGGACTTTCCGGGCCAGTGAGAAGCCATTCGAATGCAGGCCGCTTGACGCGATGCCAAGCACCGCGTCGGTCGGCACGATCTTCGTGCCGTCGATGATCTCGCTCTTCTCGACGACCGCGGTGCAAAAGCCGGCCAGCTCGTACTCTCCGGGAGCATAGAAGCCGGGAAGCTCGGCCGTTTCACCGCCCAACAACGCACAGCCCGCTTGAACGCAGCCCTCGGCGATTCCTGCGATGATCTTGGCGGCCCGTTCGACGTCCAGTCGAGCCGTCGCGAAATAATCGAGGAAGAACAGCGGCTCGGCGCCGCAGGTCAACACGTCATTGACCGACATCGCGACCAGATCGATTCCTACCGTGTCGTGAATATCGAGCGCGAACGCGAGCTTCAACTTGGTGCCGACGCCGTCGGTGCCCGAAACCAGCACTGGCTCACGGTAACCGGGAGGCAACGCGAACATGCCGCCAAAGCCACCGACACCGCTCAGGACTTCGGCCCGCCGACTTCGAGCAGCGAACGGCTTGATCCGCTCGACCAGCGCGTCGCCCGCTTCGATGTCGACGCCCGCCTGTTTGTAGGTGGTGCCCACGCGTCGACTTCTACCGACTTCAGCCGCGTTCGTATCGGGAAAAACGATGGAGTCGGCGCTTCCTCCACATACGATGCCCCCAAAGGCACAAAGATGGGGGATGCGCGCCAATGAAGAAGTTTCTCTCGAAGCGCCGCTTCGAGGCGCTCGCGCTCGCGGTGTCCCTGGCGTCGGTCGTGGTGCATGTCTGGTCCGATGGACAACCATCGATCGGCCTGATCGCCGGCCAAGCGAGCACTTCCGTCATCTCTGCGCTGGGCCGTGGCATTCACCTGATCGAGGGGCGCGCGACCGACTTGAAGTTTCGCCTTCGGGGGCCGACCGTGCCGCACCCGGCGGTGATGGTGGTCGAGATCGACGAGAAATCGGCTCAGAAATATGGGCTCTGGCCCTGGCCACGAACGCTGATCGCCTCTGCGATCACGCAGCTGATGAACGCCAAGGTCAAAGTCGTCGGGCTAGACATCGCGTTCACCGACGAAGCCACCGACGAAGGGCGCATTTACCGCGCGATGCTTGCCCAGTTCGATCAGGCGAAAGGCTCGGACGTCGCCACGCTGGCTGACTT
Organism: Archangiaceae bacterium; assembly: GCA_031406375.1. Classification (GTDB taxonomy): domain Bacteria; phylum Myxococcota; class Myxococcia; order Myxococcales; family Myxococcaceae; genus JAGSPQ01. Next base: position 7,066 of record JANOHG010000758.1, read on the forward strand.
TCGAGCCGACTTGGTTCAGCGCTCGACCGAATCGGCCGACGCCAGCCTCGAGGCTGCGTTTGCCCTTGGGCAGGGCAGGGTGGTGCAAGGAGTCATCAGTTACTCGGATCACGACCTGAAGGACATCGCCGCGTCGAAGGTCCTCGAGCACAACGAGCTGTTGGCGCCGCACCTGTTACAGGCGCCTGGCTCGGTGCCTGGCAGTCGCTTTCCGATCGAGAAGCTTCGCGGCTGGCCCAGCCATTCGGCGCAGACGCCGCTTCGTCGGTTCGCGTCGTTGGGAAATCGGCTCGGCCACTTCAGCTATGTGCCCGATGTCGACGGGACGATTCGCCGTTCGCCAATCCTGATCAAGCTCACTGGCGCGGGCGGATTATTGGCTTCGCTGCCGCTTCAGACTGCCGCGGTCTTTCTCGACGCGAGCCTCGTGCCCACTCAGGAGGGCGGGGACCTGACAGGAGTCCGCATCGAGCCCAAACATGACCCGGCCTACCAGATTCCCTACCAGGGCAACGAGCCGTTCATGTTGATAAACCATGTCGGCTCGCCGACAGCATTCCCTCGGATGTCGATTGGCGATCTGATTGATGGCACCTTCGATCCGGCGCTGGTCGCGGGCAAGGCCGTCTTGATCGGCGTCACCATCGTCGGCGCGACGGGGGATCAGCGGGTGACTCCATTCTCGGAGATCACCCCCGGAGTCTTCGCCCACGCCTCGGTGGTCTCGAACCTGCTCAACCGCGATTTCCTCTCGCGGCCGCATTGGCTGGTGCTGGCCGAGGCGATGGCAATGCTGGTGCTCGGCTTCACGCTCGCGCTGTTGATTCCGAGGCTTACGAACTTTGGTCTCAAGGCGGCGGGGATTATCGGGGTCGCGCTGGGGTGGGTAATCGTCGATCAGTCGCTGTTTTCGGCTGGCACCCATCTGGCCACGGTGATGCCGCTGGTGAGCCTGTTTGCGACCGCCTTTAGCCTCATTTTCCTCGGCTACCTCTCGGTCGATCGCGAAAAGCTCCAACTGCGCAGCACCTTCACCAAGTACCTCGGCGCGGACGTGATGGAAGAGGCGATCAAGAATCCCGAGAAGCTGACCGCGGGCGAGAAGCGCGAGATGACGGTGCTCTTTTCCGACATTCGCGGCTTCACGACCTTGTCCGAGCGAATGCTCCCAGAAAAGCTCTCGGCGTTCATGAAGGATTACCTTTCTCCGATGACTCAGCTCGTCTTCGAAGAAAAGGGCACGCTCGACAAGTACATCGGCGACGCGGTGATGGCGTTCTGGAACGCGCCCCTCGATCAAAGCGATCATGCGGTGCGGGCGGTGCGATGCGCCTGGGCGATGTTGCTCAAGCTTGAGGAGCTGAAAGCGAAGTGGCGCGCGGACAATTTTCCCGAGTTCGACATCGGAGTGGGAATCAACACCGGCCCAATGATCGTGGGCAACATCGGCTCTGACGTGCGGGTCG
>JANOHG010000760.1:0-1626 GCA_031406375.1 Archangiaceae bacterium
AGATGCCCGCCGACTTTCTTGCGAACATCGACACCTACGCGCGCGCGGGAAGCATCGTGGTTCTTGGAGTCGAGTTAGTCCTCGTCTCGCTCCGGCTCGTCACCCGTCAGGACCAAGGCCTCGGTCGTCGCTATGTGCGGCTCGACGGGGTCGAACGCACAGACGAAGAAGTGGTTGTCTTCCTCAAGTCGCGCTTGCGACCCATTGGTGCCGAAAGCACCGACTCGGCTCCGATGGCGACCGCCTGACCCAAGCGCCTCACATTCACCATCACGACGCGTCGTGCCGACCGCTGCCCGAAGGTCGCGCGTTTCCAAAACATGCGTCATTGGCCGCGTCGCAGATTTCGATGGATCGCCAACGTTTGGGCGGCCGGCGCGAGCTGCTGTCGCGCAAGTGGAAGCGAATGTCAGCCTCGCCGTTCGCGTTTCTTCGCGGCGGTGCGCTGCTGTTCGATGAATGCCTGCGGCGCGAAGGAAGCTGGGCGAAGGGCCCGACCGGAGGTGGCTCTCTGGTCGGAGACCTTCACCTCGAGAACTTCGGTGTCTTCCTCGCCGATGGCGGCACGCCGATTTTCCACGTCAATGATTTCGACGCGCTGCGCGACGGGCCCTGGCGCTTCGACATCCTCCGCCTGCTCACCAGTGTGCTTCTCGCGCGCCCCGAGCTGAGGGTGTCGGGCACCCAGGTGCAAGAGCTCGCTCGGATGGCACTCGAAGGGCATCAGCTCGCGGTGGGCGGAAAGCGGGTCGCTCCCCCTGCGTTCGTGCTTCAGCTTTGCCGCAGAGCACGTGACATCCCCATAGAAAAGCTCCTCAACAAACACCTCGATGGGCAGAAGCTGCTGGCTGACGAGAAGCACCCTCCCGCCCCTGCGGCGCTCGCGAAGTTGATTCCGGGAGCGCTCGCGAAATGGTCGGTCTCTCTTCCTGGAAGCTTTGGGCCCGCTGCTGAGCAGCTGAAGGTCCTCGACGTTCGGCGGCGAATCAGTGGCACCGGCTCACTGGGCGTCGAGCGGCTGGTGGTGCTGACTTCGGGCGACGCGCGCGGGCCCTGGTTGCTCGACGTCAAAGAGGTCGACTTCAGCGCCGAGCGGGTCGTCGAGGCGATGCGGGGTGCGGTGAATAAGCCACCTGCGCTGATTGGCTATGCCGAGATTGGCAAGCACCAGATGGTGATTCGCCCGATGGCCGCGGGGGAAGAGAAGCTTTCACTCGAGCAGATTGACGAGGCTCAGGTTCCTTCGATGGTTCGCTTCCTCGGGGCGATGGCGGGTGAAGTGCACCTTCGTCTCGCGCGGTCGCGAATCAAGCGGTGGACTCCCAAAGAGCAAGTTGGGTTGCTCGCGTCGGCGCGGCGGATCGCAGCGATGCACGAAGAGGCGTTCATCGATTTCTGCGCGCATCGGTAGCGCTCAGGCGTCGTGCAGGGTCGCTGGCCGCTGCTCGTCAATCGTCGCCGCCAGCGCTTCGAAGTCGGCGCTTGATGGGAACAGGTGCCTCGACACCAGCACCCGCCTGTCCTCACCGACGAAGATGACCACCGTCTCGCGGGCCGCCCCGCTGCGACGAATGTCCTTCACTGCGCTCCAGGGAATTTCGATCGTCCCTTTGACTGGGCGCGAGA